>NZ_JAEN01000004.1:0-284306 GCF_000518925.1 Paracoccus sp. J39
CAGGGCGGCGCGCTCTCCCTGGCGTCCAGCGTTCTTTTCGGGCTGCTGCTTTTGGCCTGCGTTGCGCTGTGGATCATGGTGCGGCGCGGGCTGGTCTGAGCCTGCGCCGCGGCGGGCTCACATGCCGCTGTAAAGCGGGAAGCGCGCGCAAAGCGCCTCGACCTCGGCCTTGACGCGGGCCTCGACCTCGGCATTGCCCGCCTCGCCATGCGCGGCCAGCCCGTCCACCACCTCGACGATCCAGCGGGCGATCTGGCGGAACTCCTCCTCCTTGAAGCCCCGCGTGGTGCCGGCCGGGGCGCCCAGACGGATGCCCGAGGTCACGAAGGGCTTCTCGGGATCGAAGGGCACGCCGTTCTTGTTGCAGGTGATATGGGCGCGGCCCAGGGCCGCCTCGGTCGCCTTGCCGGTCACGCCCTTGGGGCGCAGGTCCGCCAGGCACAGGTGGTTGTCGGTGCCGCCCGAGACGATGTCGATGCCGCCGCGCATCAGCTCGTCCGCCATGGCGCGGGCATTGGCGACGACCTGCGCGGCATAGTCCCTGAACTCGGGGCGCAGCGCCTCGCCGAAGGCCACCGCCTTGGCGGCGATCACATGCATCAGCGGGCCGCCCTGCAGGCCGGGGAACACGGCCGAGTTGATCTTCTTGGCGATCTCGGCATCGTTGGTCAGCACCATGCCGCCGCGCGGGCCGCGCAGCGATTTATGCGTGGTCGTGGTCACCACATGGGCATGCGGCAGCGGCGAGGGATGCTGGCCGCCCGCCACCAGCCCGGCGATATGGGCCATGTCGACCATCAGCCAGGCGCCCACCTCGTCGGCGATCTTGCGGAATTCGGCCCAGTCCCAGATCCGCGAATAGGCGGTGCCGCCGGCCAGGATCAGCCTGGGCTTCGTCTCATGGGCCTTTTTGCGGATCTCCTCCATGTCCAGCAGCTGGTCCTGCTGGCGCACGCCGTAGCTGACGACGTTGAACCACTTGCCCGACATGTTGACCGGCGAGCCATGCGTCAGGTGGCCGCCCGAATTCAGGTCGAGCCCCATGAAGGTGTCGCCCGGCTGCAGCAGCGCCAGGAACACCGCCTGGTTCATCTGGCTGCCGCTGTTCGGCTGGACATTGGCGAAGCCGCAATCGAAGAGCTGCTTGGCGCGTTCGATGGCCAGCTCCTCGACCACGTCGACATATTGGCAGCCGCCGTAATAGCGCTTGCCGGGATAGCCTTCGGCATATTTGTTGGTCAGGACCGAGCCCTGCGCCTCAAGCACCGCCTTCGAAACGATGTTCTCGGACGCGATCAGCTCGATCTCGTCGCGCTGGCGGCCAAGCTCCTGGCGGATCGCCCCGAAAATGGCAGGGTCGCGGCTATCCAGCGTCTCGGTGAAGAATCCGGTGTCGGTCATCTGGTCCTCATGCAAAAAGCGGCTTGCCGGGGTTCTAGCGCCTTTCCGCGCGTCCCGCTAGGACGGATGCGACGCGCGGGCGGTAGATTATCCCATGTGCCAAAGGGCCTTGCGCCCGGCCCGCCGCGCGCCATGATGGCCGCATGAAGCTGCATTTCATCGCCTCGAGCACCGAAACCGCCGTGACCGCCGCCGAGGCGCTGTCCGAGCGTTACGGCCATGTGCCGATTCGCGAGGCCGAGGTGATCGTGGCGCTGGGGGGCGACGGGCTGATGCTGTCGGTCATGCACCAGAATCGCGGCCTGCCGGTCTATGGCATGAACCGCGGCACCGTGGGCTTCCTGATGAACGCCTATTCCGAGGAGGACTTGCCCGCCCGCATCCTGGCCGCCGAGGAAACCGTGGTCAATCCGCTGGCCATGACCGCCGGCACCACCGACGGGCACGAGCATTGCGCGCTGGCCATCAACGAGGTCAGCATGCTGCGCGCCGGCCCGCAGGCGGCGCGGCTGCGCATCAGCGTGAACGGCCGGGTGCGCATGGAGGAGCTGATCTGCGACGGCGCGCTGCTGTCCACCCCCGCCGGCTCGACCGCCTACAATTATTCGGCGAACGGGCCGATCCTGCCGCTCGGTTCGGATGTGCTGGCGCTGACCGCCATCGCTCCGTTCCGGCCGCGGCGCTGGCGCGGCGCCATCCTGCCCAAGTCGGCGACGGTGCGCATCGACGTGCTGGATCCCGACAAGCGCCCGGTGATGGCCGATGCCGATTCGCGCGGCGTCGACTCGGTGCTCTGGGTCGAGATCCGTTCGGAAAACACCATCCGGCACCGGCTGCTTTTCGATCCCGGCCACGGGCTCGAGGAGCGGCTGATCCGTGAACAGTTCGTCTGACCCCGCTTCCATCCGGGCCGCGATTCCATTTGAGACTGCGCGCGGCGCACGCTAAAGCGCGGGGCATGATGAACCGTCCCGATCTTCCGCCCGAAATCGCCCGCCGCCGGACCTTTGCGATCATCTCGCACCCGGACGCGGGCAAGACCACGCTGACCGAGAAGTTCCTGCTGTTCGGCGGCGCGATCCAGATGGCCGGCCAAGTCCGTGCCAAGGGCGAGGCGCGGCGCACCCGCTCGGACTTCATGAAGATGGAGCAGGACCGCGGCATCTCGGTCTCCGCCTCCGCCATGAGCTTCGATTTCGGGCCATACCGCTTCAACCTGGTGGACACGCCCGGCCACAGCGATTTCTCCGAGGACACCTATCGCACGCTGACCGCGGTGGATGCCGCGATCATGGTCATCGACGGCGCCAAGGGGGTCGAGAGCCAGACCCGCAAGCTGTTCGAGGTCTGCCGGCTGCGCGACCTGCCGATCCTGACCTTCTGCAACAAGATGGACCGCGAAAGCCGCGACACCTTCGAGATCATCGACGAGATCCAGGAGAACCTGGCCATCGACGTGTCGCCGGTCAGCTGGCCGATCGGCATGGGCCGCGACTTCATCGGCGCCTATGACCTGCTCAACGACCGGCTGGAGATCATGGACCGCGCCGATCGCAACAAGGTGGCCGAGTCGATCCAGATTTCCGGCCTGGACGATCCGAAGCTGGCCGATCACGTTCCCGCCGAGCTGCTGGAGAAGCTGCGCGAGGAGCTGGAGATGGCGCGCGAACTGCTGCCCGCCTTCGACCGCAAGTCCTTCCTGGAAGGGCACATGACGCCGATCTGGTTCGGCTCGGCCATCAACAGCTTCGGCGTCAAGGAGCTGATGACCGGCATCGGCGAATTCGGCCCCCAGCCGCAGCCGCAGAACGCCGCCGAGCGCCAGATCGCCCCCGAGGAAAAGCCGGTGACCGGCTTCGTCTTCAAGGTGCAGGCCAACATGGATCCCAAGCATCGCGACCGGGTGGCCTTCGTGCGCCTCGCCTCGGGGCATTTCGAGCGCGGGATGAAGCTTCTGCACGTGCGATCCAAGAAACCGATGGCGGTATCGAACCCGGTGCTGTTCCTGGCCGCCGACCGCGAACTGGCGGAAGAGGCCTGGGCGGGCGACATCATCGGCATCCCGAACCACGGCCAGCTGCGCATCGGCGACGCCCTGACCGAGGGCGAGGCGCTGCGCTTCACCGGCATCCCCAGTTTTGCGCCGGAACTGTTGCAGACCGTGCGCGCCGGCGATCCGATGAAGGCCAAGCACCTGGAAAAGGCGCTGATGCAATTCGCCGAGGAGGGCGCGGCCAAGGTGTTCAAGCCGATGATCGGCTCGGGCTTCATCGTCGGCGTGGTGGGGGCGCTGCAATTCGAGGTGCTGGCCAGCCGCATCGAGCTGGAATACGGCCTGCCGGTGCGCTTCGAATCCTCGCAATTCACCAGCGCGCGCTGGGTCTCGGGGGCCAAGGACAAGGTCGATGCCTTCGCCAATGCCAACAAGGGCCACATGGCGCAGGACCATGACGGCGATCTGGTCTATCTCACGCGCCTGCAATGGGACATCGACCGGGTGAGCCGCGACCACCCCGACCTGAAGCTGACCGCGACCAAGGAAATGATGGTGTGAAAGCTTCCTGGCCCGGCACGGCTGGCGCGAGGATCTGCGAACCGATAGCCCGACCCGGTCGCGGCCGGTCCCGGCACGCGGCATAGCGCGATCCCGGCCTGTCCGGGAAAGGCCGTGGCTCTGCCCCGCATCGGGAATGCGGGGTGACGTCGCGCCCGGACATTGGGTCCAGTTGCCGGGACAGTCACTGGCCCGGGGCGGCGGCGATCCCGATCCCCGCGGCGGTCCGGGCAGATGCCTGCTGCGGCCTGTGACGGGATGCCTGGCCCTTCGTCGCGTGGCCCCTCCGGGCCGGGGCATTTTCGCCGCGAAGCCGCCGATTTCCGGGCGATTCCCGGTTGACTCCGTCCGTTCTGCCGCTAAAAGGCGGGCTTCAAGAGAATTCCACGGGGTCCGCGCCACGCGTTTTGCCCCGCAGCAGGAGCGAAACTGATGGCGAAGCCGACGACGATCAAGATCCGTCTGAACTCGACGGCCGGGACCGGGCATTTCTATGTCACCAAGAAAAACGCCCGCACGATGACCGAAAAGATGACGGTCAACAAATACGACCCGGTGGTGCGCAAGCATGTCGAATACAAGGAAGGCAAGATCAAGTAAGATCTGCCCCTGACGGAAGAGCTTTGGAACCGCGTCCCGCAAGGGGCGCGGTTTCCGCATATGCCCTGGACTTGCTTCCGCTGCGGCCATTTGCGCGGGGGGCTGTGGCCTCCGGCGGGGATATTTGAACAAGAAAGAACTCTCCGCTTTGGGGCGGGAGGTTGTGGCAGGGGCCGGGCGTTGGGATGGCGTTTGCGATGCGCCCAGCTGCGGGCGAGCCTGGCGCTTGGACTCCGGTTCATGCCGGCAGTTGCGGGCGGCCCGGCATCCTTGCGTTGCTGCTCTTGCAGCGGGGAAGGGCCGCGGGGGCCGTGCAGCAGCGGTCCCCGTCTCCACGGATTGGCCGCTAATGGAAATCCCGCGATTTCGGCAGGATGCGCATCTGGCGCGGATGGCTGGGGCGGGGTTGGGGCAGCGCGGCCGGCGCCTCTCCGGCCAGGCGCAGCAATGCGTCGGAACGGTCGCCCAGCCAATGCGCGACGATATGGGTCACGCCATCGGCGCGCTGGAGCTGGCCATGCACCTCCAGCAAGCGGGCAGTCATCACCACCTTGCGGAACTGCGCGAAGGTCTTTTCCCAGATCACCAGATTGGCCACGCCGGTCTCGTCCTCCAGCGTGACGAAACAGGTGCCGTTGGCGCTGCCGGGGCGCTGGCGCACCAGCACGATGCCGGCCATGCGCAGGCGGCCGCGGTTCGGCAGGGCGGCGAGGTCCCCCGCCGAGACGTAGCCCTGTTCCGTCAGGCTGCGGCGCAGGAAGGCCATGGGATGGGCCTTCAGCGACAGCCGCAGGGTCTGGTAATCGGTGGTGACATGCTCGCAAAGCGGCATGGCGGGCAGGGCGACGGCGGGCTCGGCCCCTTCGTCCCGGCGCCCGAACAGCGGCAGGTCCGGCGCGTCGCGCAGGGCGCGCGCCTGCCACAGCCCCGCCCGCCGGTCGAGCCCCATCGAGCGCAGCGCATCGGCGGCCGCGATCAGCCGGATCGCCCGGGCATCGAGCGCGGCGCGGGCCTTGAGATCGGCCAGATCGGTATAGGGCGTATCCCGCGCCGCCTTGATGCGTTCGGCCAGCGCCTTGGACAGCCCGTCGATCTGGCGCAGGCCGAGGCGCAGCGCGAAGGCGCCGTCGCAGGGTTCAAGCGTGTTGTCCCATTCGCTGATGTTCACATCGGCCGGCAGCACGGTGACGTCGTGGTCGCGCGCGTCGCGCACGATCTGGGCGGGCGCGTAGAAGCCCATCGGCTGGCTGTTCAGCAGCGCCGCGGCGAAGGCGGCCGGGTGATGGCATTTCAGCCAGGCCGAGACATAGGCCAGATGCGCGAAGGCCGCCGCATGGCTTTCGGGGAAACCGTAATCGCCGAACCCCTTGATCTGGTTGAAGCACCGCTCGGCGAAGTCGCGGTCGTAGCCGCGTTCGACCATGCGGCCGACCATCCGGTCCTGCAACTGCCCGATCGTCCCGCGTGAGCGGAAGGTGGCCATGGCCTTGCGCAGATCGTCCACCTCGCCCGGGGTGAATTGCGCGGCGACCATGGCGATCTTCATCGCCTGTTCCTGAAAGATCGGCACGCCCAGGGTGCGTTTCAGGATATTCCTCAACTCGTCCGGGTCTCCATTTTTCGGGCCGGGATAATCGGGTTTTTCTAACCCCGCCCGGCGACGCAGATAGGGGTGGACCATGTTGCCTTGGATCGGGCCGGGGCGGACGATGGCCACCTGGATCACCAGGTCGTAGAACTCCTGGGGCTGCAGGCGCGGCAGCATGGCCATCTGCGCCCGGCTTTCGACCTGGAAGGTGCCGATGCTGTCGCCTTTTTTCAGCATCTCATAGGTTTCCGGGTCGTCCCGGTCGAAATCCGACAGCGTCAGCGCCTTGCCGTAATGGACCCGGACCAGCTCGAAGCATTTGCGGATGCAGGTCAGCATCCCCAGCGCCAGCACATCGACCTTGAGGATGCGCAATTCGTCGATGTCGTCCTTGTCCCATTCGATGAAGCTGCGTTCCGGCATGGCGGCATTGCCGATGGGCACGGTTTCCGACAGCGGCCCCTCGGTCAGCACGAAGCCGCCGACATGCTGCGACAGGTGGCGCGGCATGCCGATCATCTCCTCGGCCAGCCTGACCGTGCGCCGCAGCAGCGGGTCGCCCAGGTCGAGCCCGGCCTGATCGGTCGAGGCGGCCGACATGTCCTTGCCCCAGCTGCCCCAGACCGTGTCGGCCAGCGCCGAGGTCACGTCCTCGGACAGGCCCATGACCTTGCCGACCTCGCGGATGGCGCTGCGCGGGCGGTAGTGGATCACCGTGGCGCAGAGCCCGGCGCGGTCGCGGCCATATGCGTCATAGATGTGCTGGATGACCTCCTCGCGCCGCTCATGCTCGAAATCCACGTCGATATCGGGCGGCTCCTTGCGGTTTTCGCTGATGAATCGCTCGAACAGCAGTTCATGCTTGGCGGGATCGACCGGAGTGATGCCGAGGACGTAGCAGACCGCCGAATTCGCCGCCGAGCCGCGGCCCTGGTTCAGGATGCCCTGGTCTTCGGCATAGCGGACGATGTCGTGGATGGTCAGGAAATATTGCGCGATCTCCTTCCGGCGGATCAGCGCCAGTTCCTTGACCAGGGTGGCGCGGACCTTCTCGGGCACGCCCGAGGGATAGCGCCAGTCCGCGCCCTGCCAGGTCAGGTTTTCCAGATGCTGCTGCGGGGTCAGCCCGGGCGGCACGCTTTCGCGCGGATATTCGTATTGCAGCTCGTCCAGCGAGAAGCGGCAGCTGTCGGCGATCTCGCGCGTGGCGCGGATGGCATGGGGCCAGTCGGCGAACAGGCGCGCCATCTCGGCCGGCGGCTTCAGGTGACGCTCGGCATTCTGCGCCAGCAGCAGCCCGGCCCGGGCGACGGTGGTGCCCGCGCGGATGCAGGTCATCACGTCCTGAAGCGGCCGGCGATCGGGGGCATGGTAATGCACGTCGTTCACCGCGACGATGGCCAGCCCTGCCGCCCGCGCCGCCCGGTCGAGGCGATTGATCCGCGCCCGGTCGTCGCCGCGATAAAGCCAGCTTGCCGCGACATGCGACAGCTGCGGCAGGCGGCGGGCCAGACGGGGCAGGGGTGCAAGGTCGTCGCCCGGCAGCCAGACCAGCCGCATGCCTTCGGCATGGGCGGCCAGATCGTCCAGGCTCAGGTCGCAGCGCCCCTTCTTCTGCCAGTTCCCGTCCAGATCGTGCCGCCGGCCCTTGGTGATGAGCGAGGCGAGCCGGCCATAGGCGGCGCGGTCGGTCGGATAGGCCAGGAAGGCGGTGCCGTCCGCCAGCACGATCCGCGCCCCGATCACCGGGCGCAGCTGCAGTTTCCTGGCCGCGGCATGCAGCCGCACCACCCCGGCCAGGCTGTTCAGGTCGGCGATCCCCAGTGCGTCATACCCCATCAGATGCGCCGCCAGCGCCAGTTCGCGCGGATGCGAGGCGCCGTGCAGGAAGCTGAAGGCGCTGGTCACCGCCAGCTCGACGTAATCCGCGGGCGGGTTCGGGTGCTCGACCGGGGGCAGCGGGATCTCGGGGCGGGCATGATGGTCGGGCATCAGGCGAAGATCCCGTGCAGGAACCAGCGCGGCGCGCCGCCGCGGCCGTCATGGACCAGCCCCTCGCGATAGATCCACAGGCGCAGGCCGCTGTCGTCCTCGATGCGGAAATAGTCGCGCAGCCGGGTGCCGGGGCGGTCGTGCCACCATTCCGGGGCGATGCGTTCGGGCCCGGCATGGCGGGCGACGCGCAGGGTCTGGCGGCGCCAGACGAATTGCGCCGGCGGGCCTTCGGGAATGGCGTAGAGCACGCGGATCTCCTCGGGCGGGTTGAGCAGGCGGATCGGCCGGTCGGGGCGCGCGACCGGGGCGGGGGTGGTGGCCAGCGGCGGGCCGGGTGTCTCGGCGCGTTCGGGGATATGGCTTTCCCGCGGCAGCGGCCGGCTGATTGCCGCCGCGCCGAAGCGCGCTGCCAGCCGGTCCACCAGCCGCGCCAGTGCCAGCCCTGCGGGCGCGGCGCCGTCCAGGCCGGGCTGGGCCTGGGCCAAGGGCTCGACCGCCTCGGCCGCGAGGCGGATCAGGTCGAAGCCATAGCCGGGGTCCAGCCGCCCGAGCCGGCCGTCGAACAGGCGCAGCAGGTGGCCGGGGTCGCGCGTGGGCGCGGCCATGGCGACGCGGATGTCGCGCCGCTCGCCATCGACGCGAAACACCGACAGGCACAGCCGCCGGCAGCCGCGATCCGCCGCCGCCATCTGCGCGCAAAGATCGGCCAGCAATCCGGGCAGCCAGTCCGAGGGGTCCATCACCGGGTCGGCCAGCCGGACCTCGGCGGCGTATTCGGGTGCGGGCTCGGGCGCATCCAGCGGCTCGGCCGCGCGCCCCAGCGCCTGGTCGAGGCGGATCAGCGGATTGTCCTGCGGTTCGGCCCGGGCAAAGCGGCGCATCAGCGACAGGCGCGGCAGCCCTGCGAGGTCGCCGATGGTCTTGAGCCCCAGCCGGCGCAAGAGCAGCAGGGTTTCCCCCGACAGCCGCAGCCCGGCCACCGGCAGCGGCGCCAGCGCGGGCAGCGGATCGGCGCAGATCGCGCGCTCGGGTCCGAAACGGGCCAGCGCCCAGGCCGCGCCGCGCGTCGGCGCCAGCGCCAGCCGCGCGGTCAGCCCGGCCCGGGCGAATCCGGCCTGGATCTCGGCCAGCAGCGCCGCCTCGCCGCCGAACAGATGCGCGGTGCCGGTGGTGTCGAGGATGATGCCGTCTTCGCCGTCGGGCGTGCTGAAGGGACCCCAGCGCCGCGCCCAGAAGGCCAGCCGCGCCAGCCGGGCGGCGTCGCGGTCGGGCTCGGCCGGTTCGATGCGCAGGGCGGGACAGATGGCGCGGCTGTCCACGGCGCGGGCGCCGATGCGGGCCCCGGCCCGTTCGGCGGCACGGTTCGCGGCATGGATGACGGGCCCGTGCGGACCGGGCGCGGCCAGCGCCAGCGGGATCTCCTCAGGCCAGCCGTCGCCCCGGTGCGCGGCGCGGCTCAGCCAGCTCTCGATCGCCAGGCGGGGCAGAGAAATCGAGACGATCCGCCGCCCGGTCATGGCGCGCCACCCAGGTCGAGGGCGGCCGGCCGCGCGCCCGGAACAGCTCGGCCAGCCAGCGCGGATCGCCCGGCGCCTGCGGATCGTCGGGATGGGGAAGCGAGAGCAGCGGCGTCAGCCGCCAGCGCATCCGCGCCGCGCTGGGTTCGGGCGGCGCGGCATGGCGGATCAGCCAGCAGGGCAGGCCCGCCGCCTCGGCCCGCAGCGCCAGGCGGCGGCTGGCGGTGAAGCTCAGCGCCGCAGCGGTGCCATGGATCTCGCCCACCACGGCGGCCAGGGCGCGGCCTTGCAGCCCGTCCTCCAGCGCCGCCAGCACATCGGCGGGACGCGTCAGGTCCAGCCGCAGCAGATCCCGCCCCATGCCGGGCAGGAAGGGGGCGCCGAACTCGGCCCGGCTCAGCCGGTCCTGCGCCCAGAGCACCAGCCCCGGCGGCAGGGCGGCCAGCACGAATCCGGCCGCGGCACCCGTCAGGGGCCGGGTGTCGAAAGCTTCGGACAGGGTCGGCGCGGTCGGTTGCGGCGCCGCGGGGACTGGCGCCCGTCCGAAAGGCGCCACCCCGAAAGGGAAAGGGCGAGCGGACATGGTTCAGTCGTTTTGTTCCTTGTTTGTTCTTATTCCGCCGCCAGGGATTCGTCAATCGCGGCGGCTTCGCGGCACGAATGGCCCGGGACGATTGCGCCGCAGGAGCGCGCCGAAGAGGAGGCGGACGGGCCGGGATGAACCGCATGGGGCGCCGTCCTGGGCCGCGGAGTTCCGGATGGCGGCGAAGCGACGAGCGCAGAACCTTCACAGGCTTCATCATGGCCGCAGCGATGATGTGGGTGGCTGCCGATCAGACCTGCTGGCGACGGTCCGAAAGCCCATGCGCTGCGCCGCTTCCTACGAGGCGGGCGATGCGGGGGCCGATCCTGATCGAGGGGGAGCAGCGGGGCAGAAGGGAAGTGGCAGCCCGTAGGGGAGTCGAACCCCTCTTTTCAGGTTGAAAACCTGACGTCCTAACCGATAGACGAACGGGCCACTTTCTGCATCCGCAAGGCGCGGTGCCCTGCGGCGTGGGGCGGTATTTAGGTTCTCTGCTGCAGGGCTGCAAGCGGAAAAATCATCCCGGCACAAAGTTTTTTCCGGCAGTGCCCGCCGCTTCAGCCGACCGGCGCGGCATCGTCCAGACGCAGCCGCACGCGCTCTCGTCCGCCCCATTGCGTAAGCTCCAGCTTGCCCGCCAGATGGAAGCGCCGCCCCTTGGCGCCCAGCAGCGCCGGGCCCAGCGGGCCGTTCATCGCGCTCCAGGCCACCGCCTCCAGCACCGGGCTGCCGGGGCTGCGGAAGCGCAGGCGCAGATGGCTGTCGCCCATCGTCCCGGCGCTGTCGATCAGCTGCTCGGCAAAGGCGAATCGCGGCGCCGGCGCGGCCTGGCCGAAGGGGCCGGCGCGTTCCAGCATCTGCATCAGCTCGACCGTGGCGCCGGCGGGGTCCAAGAGGCCGGATATGCGCAGCTCGCCCATGCCCGGGCGCTCGGCCATCTCGCGCGAGAGCAATTGCGACAGCCGCGCCATGGCCTCGGGGATCTTCGCCTCTGCGACGGAGAGGCCGGCCGCCATGGCGTGCCCGCCGCCCTTCAGCAGCAGCCCCTCGGCGGCCAGGCGCTGGATGGCGCGGCCCAGATCGACGCCGGGCACCGAGCGGGCCGAGCCCTTGCCGATGCCGCCCTCGACCCCGATCACCACCGAGGGCAGGCCGGTCGCCTCCTTCATCCGCGCGGCGACGATGCCCACGACGCCGGGATGCCAGCCCTCGCCGGCCGCCCAGGCCACGCAGCCGGCATCGCCCGCAGCTTGGGCGCGCGCCTCGACCTGGGCCAGCGCCTCGTCGCGCACGGCGGCCTCGATGGCGCGGCGGTCGCGGTTCAGCGCGTCCAGTTCGGCCGCCAGCCGCTCGGCCTGCCGGCCGTCGGTGCAGGACAGGCACAGCGCCCCCAGATCCGCCTTGCCCACGCGGCCGCCGGCATTGATGCGCGGCCCCAAAAGGAAGCCCAGGTGAAAGGCATTCGGCGCCGAATCGAGCCGCGCCACGTCCGACAGCGCCACCAGCCCGGGGCGCTCGCGCCGCGCCATGATCAGCAGCCCCTGGCGCACGAAGGCGCGGTTCACCCCCACCAGCGGCGCCACATCCGCGATCGTCGCCAGCGCCACCAGGTCGAGCAGCGGGATCAGGTCGGGCTGCGCATGGCCGCCCTGGCGCAGCAGGCTGTTGCAGCGCACCAACGTCAGGAAGACCACGCCGGCGGCGCAGAGATGGCCGAGGCTGCCATCCTCGTCGGCGCGATTCGGGTTCACCACCGCCAGCACCGGGGGCAGGGTCTCGGCCCCTTGGTGGTGGTCCAGCACGATCACGTCGCAGGTCGCGGCCGCCAGCGCCTCATGGCTGAGCGTGCCGCAATCGACGCAGACGATCAGGTCGTGATCCTGCGACAGCGCCGCGATGGCCGGGGCGTTCGGGCCGTAACCTTCGTCGATGCGGTCGGGGATATAAAGCGTCGCGTCGCGGCCCTGCCGGCGCAGCCAGTCCAGCAGCAGCGCGGCCGAGGCGCCGCCATCCACGTCGTAATCGGCAAAGATGGCGATGCGCTGGCCGGCCAGCACCGCGGCGACCAGCCGCTCGGCGGCCTTGTCCATGTCGCGCAGGCGCGAGGGATCGGGCAGCAGGTCGCGCAGCTTGGGATCGAGATAAAGCGGCGTTTCATGCGCGGGCACGCCGCGGGCGGCCAGCACCCGGCTGACGGGCAGCGGCAGGCGGCTGTCCTGGGCCAGCGCCTCGGCGGCGCGTTCCAGGGCGGCGTCGGGACCGCGCCACAGGCGGCCGGTCAGCGAGGCGGTGACGGAAAGAAAGGCGGTCATGCGGGCTTCATCCCCCATGACCGCCCGCTGTTCAAGCCTGTCGGCCCGCTTACTTGACCGGGTTGCGATAGATCATGCGCCGCACCGAGCCGGTCTTGGAACGCATCAGGATGGTCTCGGTCTGCAGATAATGCGGCTCGCGCTTGACGCCGGCCACGATCGAGCCGTTGGTCACCCCGGTCGCGGCAAAGATCACGTCGGCGGTGACCAGCTCGTCGCGCGAATAGACCCGGTCCAGGTCGGTGATGCCGGCCTTGGCGGCGCGGCCCTTCTCGTCGTCGTTGCGGAACAGCAGCTTGCCCCACATCTGCCCGCCCATGCATTTCAGCGCCGAGGCGGCCAGAACCCCCTCGGGCGCGCCGCCCGAGCCCATATACATGTCGATGCCGGTCAGCTCGGCCTCGGCGCAATGGATGACCCCGGCCACATCGCCGTCGGTGATCAGGCGGATGGCAGCGCCGGTCGAGCGGACCTCGGCGATCAGATCCTCATGGCGCGGGCGCTCGAGGATGCAGACGGTGATGTCGCTGTCCTTGACGCCGCCGGCCTTGGCCAGCGCCCGCACCCGTTCCGAGGGCGTCATGTCCAGGCTGACCACGTCCTTGGGATAGCCCGGCCCGATGGCGAGCTTTTCCATGTAGACGTCGGGCGCGTGCAGCAGCGTGCCGCGCGGCGCCATGGCGATCACGGTCAGCGCGTTCGGCATGTCCTTGGCGGTCAGCGTGGTGCCTTCCAGCGGGTCCAGCGCGATATCCACCTCGGGTCCTGCGCCGGTGCCCACCTCCTCGCCGATATAGAGCATCGGCGCCTCGTCCCGCTCGCCCTCGCCGATGACGACGACGCCCTTGATGTCCAGCAGGTTCAGCTGCTCGCGCATCGCGTTCACGGCGGCCTGGTCGGCCGCCTTCTCGTCGCCGCGGCCGATCAGCCGCGCCGAGGCATGGGCGGCGGCCTCGCTGACGCGGGCCAGGCCGAGCGACAGCATGCGATCGTTGAAATCCTTGGGCGAGGTCATGCGGAAATTCCTTGTGCTTTCTGCCTTTCCGGGCTTCTACGCCCGGCGCCGGAAACGGGCAAGCCTGCGTGCGCTAACGAGTCAGTTTTCCGCCAGTTCCAGCGCCAGCGCATGGATGCGCGGCACGATGTCGCCCAAGGCGGCATGCACCAGCCGATGCCGCGCGACATGGCCCAGCCCCGCAAAGCGGGCGCTGGCCATGCGGATCCGGAAATGCGTCTCGCCGCCCGCGCGCCAGCCGCCATGGCCGCGATGGCTTTCGCTTTCGTCGATGATCTCCAGCCGCGAGGGCTGCAGTTCGGCCAGTCTTTCACGCATCTCGTCGGCAATCATGCGCTTGCCCCCTTTCATGTCCCGCGAAATAGCCTAAACTGCCTGTCCCGTTCAGGACAAGGCAGGCAGATGAGCAACAGCGACCCGTTCGGATTCGACATTTCCGCTGCCGCGGACAAGAAGCGCCGCGCCAAGGGCCGGCGCGGCATGTCCGGCGCCTTCGAAACCTCGACGCGGCGGTGCGACAAGGAGGGCTGCAACCAGCCCGGCCAGTATCGCGCGCCGAAATCGCCGCGGGCGCTGGACGAATACTACTGGTTCTGCAAGGAGCACGTGCGCGAATACAACCTGAACTGGAACTATTTCCAGGGCCAGTCCGAGGCCGAGTTCCAGGAATTCCTGGACAATGCCACGGTCTGGGAACGGCCGACCAAGCCCTTTGGCCGGGCGGCGCAGGAACAGAAATGGGCGCGCCACGGCATCGACGACCCGCTGGAGATCCTGGGCACGAACGGCACCAATCCCGAGCTGCGCAACCGCACCGCCCGGAAGCTGCCGCCGACCGAACGCCGGGCGCTGGAGATCCTCGAGGCCAAGGAGACCTGGACGCGGGCCGAGATCCGCAAGCAGTACAAGTCGCTGGTCAAGGACCTGCATCCCGACATGAACGGCGGCGACCGCTCGGACGAAGAGCGCCTGCAGGAGGTGGTTTGGGCCTGGGACCAGATCAAGGACAGCCGCAGCTTCAAGGACTGAAGAACGGGGGCTTTGCGCCCCCGCGCCCGTCGTGCAAGCCCGACGGGCTTCCCCCGCAGGATATTTTTCCAAGAAAGAAGGGCCGTCCCCGGTCCCCTTGTGGTTCTTTCTTGTCCAAATATCTTGGGGGAGCGCGGAACGCGCGGGGGCAAAGCCCCCTCACTCCCTCAAAGCTCGCGCTTGATCGCTTCGGCGAGGTCGGTCCTTTCCCAGGAGAAACCGCCATCCGCTTCCGGGGCGCGGCCGAAATGGCCATAGGCGGCGGTGCGGCGATAGATCGGCCGGCACAGGTCCAGATGCTCGCGGATGCCGCGCGGCGTCAGGTCCATGGCGCGGGAGATCGCGCGCTCGATCTCGGTCTCGGGGATTTCGCTGGTGCCGAAGGTGTCGGCATAGATGGACAGGGGCTTCGCCACGCCGATGGCGTAGGAAAGCTGGATCACGCAGCGCTTCGCCAGCCCGGCCGCGACGACGTTCTTGGCAAGGTAGCGTGCCGCATAGGCGGCCGAGCGGTCGACCTTGGTCGGGTCCTTGCCGGAAAACGCGCCGCCGCCATGCGGGGCCGCGCCGCCATAGGTGTCGACGATGATCTTGCGCCCGGTCAGCCCGGCGTCGCCGTCGGGTCCGCCGATCACGAAGGTGCCGGTGGGGTTCACCCACCATTCGGTGTTCCCGGTCAGCCATTCCGCGGGCAGCACCTCGCGGATATAGGGCTCGACGATGGCGCGGATGTCGTCCGAACTCTGCGTCTCGTCCTTGTGCTGGTGCGACAGCACCAGGCTGGTGATCTCGACCGGCCTGCCGTTCTCGTAGCGCAGGCTCAGCTGGGATTTCGCATCGGGCCCGAGCATCGGCTCGGCGCCGGATTTCCGGACCTCGGCCAGGCGGCGCAGGATGGCATGGGCATATTGGATCGGCGCCGGCATCAGCTCCGGCGTCTCGTCCACGGCATAGCCGAACATGATGCCCTGGTCGCCGGCGCCGTCGCGGTCGACGCCCTGGCTGATATGGGCGGATTGCTCGTGCAGGTAGTTGTGGACGTGGCAGGTGTTCCAGTGGAACTTTTCCTGCTCGTAGCCGATGTCCCGGATGGTGTTGCGGGCGATCTCGGCGATGCGGCCCATGTATTCGCCGAGCTTCTTCTTGTCGCTCAGCCCGATCTCGCCGCCGATGACGACCGTGCCGGTGGTCGCGAAGGCCTCGCAGGCGACGCGGGCGGCCGGGTCCTCGGCCAGAAGCGCGTCCAGCACCGCGTCCGAGATCTGGTCGCACAATTTGTCGGGGTGACCCTCGGAGACGGATTCCGAGGTGAACACATAGTCCTGTCTGGCCATGAAGATGCTCCGTTGAATGACGCCGCCACGCCAGGAAGCCGTTGTGACGGTCAGGCCGAAGCGTTAGTGGAGGCGCCGGTTGCCGTCAACCTCGGAGATTGCGGCGCCGTGCCGCAAGCAGCAGCCCGATCGCGGCAAGGCCGAGCGCCGGCCAGTCGCGCCAGCGCGACCAGGGGGTGGGCGGCAGGGCGCCGGGCAGGGCGGCGTCGATGCGGCCGGCCAGGTTCAGGCCCAGCGTGGCGCGCAGCTGCCCGCGCGCGTCGATCACCGCCGAGACGCCGGTATTCGCGGCCCGCAGCAGCGGCAGGCCCGATTCGATGGCGCGCAGCCGCGCCTGCGCCAGGTGCTGCCAGGGACCGGAAAGCTGGCCGAACCAGGCGTCGTTGGTGACCTGCAGCAGCCAGGCCGGGCGGTCGGCGCCGGTGACCAGATGCTGCGGGAACACCGCCTCGTAGCAGATCAGCGGCTGCAGGGGCGGCAGGCCGGGTAGGGTGATGACCTGAGGCCCCGGCCCGGCGGAATAGCCGAAACCGTGCTGGGCGGCAAAGGCGCGGATGCCGAAGCGGGCCATGACATCGCCCCAGGGCGTGTATTCGCCGAAGGGGACGAGGTGGAACTTGTCATAGACCGGCCCGATGCCCCGGTCCGAGAACGTGGTCAGGCTGTTGAAATAACGCTCGCCCTCGACGCGCTGGATGCCGAGGATGACCGGCGCGCCGACGAAGCCGGCGATGTCCTGCGGGGCGGTGCCGGATTGCTCGAGCAGGAAGTTCACCGCGGTTTCCGGCCAGATCACCGCATCGGGGGCGGGCCGGCCGGAATCGCGGATGGCGGAAAGGTCGAGCAGCCTGCGGAAGAACACCTCGGACCAGTAGGGATCCCATTTCAGCGCCTGGACGGCATTGGGCTGGATCAGGCGCAGATGCAGGGCGCTGTCGGCGGGCAGCGGCCGGGCCAGGCGCGCCATGCCGCCGCTCCAGGCCGCGGCGATGGCCAGGGCGGCCAGCAGTGCCCCGGGCAGCGCGGCGCGCAGGTGGTCGGGTCCACCCCGCCAGAAGGCCAGCGGCAGCGCCGCTGCCAGCATGGTCAGCCCCGAGAGGCCGATCGAGCCAAGCGTCGCGGCGAGTTGGCCGGCCGGTGTGTCGATCCAGACATGGCCGGTCAGCGCCCAGGGCAGGCCGGTGAAGATCCAGCCGCGCAGCCAGTCGGAAAACACCATCAACGCGGCAAAGACCAGCCCTTGCCGGGGAAAACCCGGGGCGAGGCGCGCGGCGAGCCAGGCGGGAACCGTCCAGAACAGCGCGCCCCCTGCCGCCATGAAGAACAGCGCGAAGGGGGCCATCCAGCCATAGATCTCGGGCTCGACGAAGAACGGTTCGACGATCCAGCACATGGCCAGGGCGAAATGGCCCAGCCCCGCCGCGAAACCATGCCAGGCGGCGGCGCGCGCATGTCCGGCGCGGCCGATCTGCCAGCAAAGCGCGGCGAGCGCCAGAACCGTCAGGAACCACAGGTTCCAGGGCGCCTGTCCCAGGGCCGCCAGGGTCCCCAGCGCGAGATCGAGCGCGAGGGCGGCCCAGGATGGGCGCCGCCGCTGCGATGACGCCCGCGATAGTTTTCGCGTTGGTCCTGGAAAGACCGGCGAGACCATGCGGCCGGCTCAGGCCTCGGCGGTGCCGTCGTCCGGGCTGCCGGCAGCCTCGGGCTGGGTCGCATCGCCGGACTCGGCCGGCGCGGCTTCGGCTTGGTCGGCGGCCTTGGGCTTGCGCGGCGCGCGGGGCTTGGCCGGTTTCTTCGCCGGCTTGCGGGCCGGTTTCGCGGCCGGCTCGGTGTCGGCCGGTGCTTCGGCTGCTGCGGGTTCCACGGGCTCGGCGGGCACGGCTTCGGCCGTCTCTGCCTTGGGGGCACGCGGCTTGCGCTTGCGGGCGGGCTTGGCCGCGGCGGCGGGCTCGGGCGTTTCGGCCGGTGCCTCGGCTGCGGTGCTTGCCTCCGGTTCGGCCGGCGCCTGCGGCTCGGCCGGGGCCGGGGCTTCGGTCACGGCTTCGGGGGCCGGCTTGGCCTTGCGGCTGCGCGAGCGCTTGGGCTTTTCCACCGCGGCGGGCGTTTCCGCCGCCGGGCTTTCGGCGACAGGGGTTTCCGGAACCGGGCTTGCCGTGGCGGGCGTTTCCGAAACCGGGCTTTCCCCCACGGGCGCTGCCGCGGCCGGGGCTTCGGCAGCCGGTTCGGGTGCGGGCCGCAGATCGGCCGGTTCAGCGTTCCCCTCGGCGGGCTCGGTGAAGCCGGGGCGGAAGGTGCGGGTCAGGAATTCCGGCACATGGTCGCCCATGCCCATCACCGGATGGCGCTCGCCGCGGCGCTCCTCGCGCCGGTCGTGACGGTCATGGCCGCGCTCGCCATGGCGTTCGCGCCGATCCTCGCGGCGTTCTTCGCGCGCCGGGCGTTCCTGCCGGCGCTCGGCGGCTTCCACCGGCTTTGCCTCGGCGCGGGGTTCCGGGGCATGGCCGCGCTGCTCGCTGTCGTCGCGGCGGCCGCGGCGATCCCGGTCGCGGCCGCGTTCGCGGCGGCCGCCCTCGCGCGCCGGGCGGGGCGCGTCCTGGGCGGCCGAGGAAAGCGCGAATCCCTCGGGCAGCGCCGCGCGCGGCAGGCTTTGCTTGACCAGTGCTTCGATGGCGCCGAGATATTTCTCGTCCGCGGGCGTGGCGATCGAGATCGCGGTGCCCTGGCGTCCGGCGCGGCCGGTGCGGCCGATGCGGTGGACGTAATCCTCGGCATGGCTGGGCAGGTCGAAGTTGATGACATGGCTGACCGCCGGGATGTCGAGCCCGCGCGCCGCCACGTCCGAGGCGATGAGGAAGCGCAGCGTGCCTTCGCGGAAGCCGTCCAGCGTCGCCATGCGGTGGCGCTGGTCCAGGTCGCCATGGATCGGCGCGGCGTCGAAGCCATGCGCCTTGAGCGACTTGGCGACGATGTCCACCTCGGTCTTGCGGTTGCAGAAGATGATGGCGTTCTTCAGCCCCTCGCCCTCGGCCCGAATCAGGGCGCGCAGCAATTCGCGCTTCTGCTTGGCGGTCTGGTCGCGGCGGGTCGGGGTGATCTCGACCAGCTTCTGGGTGATGGTCTCGCTGGCGGTGGCCTGGCGGGCGACCTCGATGCGCTCGGGCGCATGCAGGAAGGTGTCGGTGATGCGCTCGATCTCGGGCGCCATGGTGGCGCTGAAGAACAGCGTCTGCCGGGTGAAGGGGGTCAGCTGGAAGATGCGCTCGATATCGGGGATGAAGCCCATGTCGAGCATCCGGTCGGCCTCGTCCACCACCATGATCTGCACGCCGGTCAGCAGGAGCTTGCCGCGCTCGAAATGGTCCAGAAGCCGGCCGGGCGTCGCGATCAGCACGTCCACGCCGCGGTCGATCAGCTTGTCCTGTTCGCCGAAGCTGACGCCGCCGATCAGCAGCGCCTTGGTCAGGCGGGTGTGCTTGGCGTAGATGTCGAAGTTCTCGGCCACCTGGGCGGCCAGTTCGCGGGTCGGGCAAAGGACCAGCGAACGCGGCATCCGGGCGCGGGCGCGGCCGCGGCCCAAGAGCGTGATCATCGGCAGGGTGAAGCTGGCGGTCTTGCCGGTGCCGGTCTGGGCGATGCCCAGCACGTCGCGCCCTTCCAGCGCCGGGGGAATCGCCCCGGCCTGGATCGGGGTCGGGGTTTCATACCCCGCCTCGGCGATGGCTTTCAGAACCTTGGGGTCCAGCTTCAGATCGGAAAACTTGGTCATTCAGGGCTTTCGTATCAATGCGCGGACCAACCCGCGCCGTGCTTGCGTCCATCGCCGCCCGTCCCGGAAACCGGGGCTTCGCGGCGGGTCGGGACGCAATTTCCGCACGCCCCTCGCCTTGTCTGCCGGATGCAGACAGCGCGGGCCTAGCCGAAAACCCGGTCTGCGTCAATCTGATGCAGAGTTTTCGTGCCGCGGGGGCGGCTTGCCGGCGGTCGCGGCGCGGTTGACGGCCCCCTTGGGCAGGCGCTATCCCGGCGCGATCTTACGGATGGAAGCCATGAACCTCTTTTCGGATATCCGCGCGCTGGTCCTCGATGCGCTGGCGCAGATGGAGCAGGCCGGCGAGCTGCCCCCCGGCCTCGACACCGCGAACGTGACGGTCGAGCCGCCGCGAGACGCCGCGCATGGCGACATGGCCACCAACGCCGCCATGGTGCTGGCCAAGCCTGCCGGGAAAAAGCCGCGCGACATCGCCGAGGTGCTGGCCGCCCGCCTTGCCGCCGATCCGCGCATCGTCTCGGCCGAGGTGGCGGGGCCGGGCTTCCTGAACCTGCGCCTGGCCCCCGGCGAATGGCAGGGCGTGCTGCGCGCCGCGCTGACCGAGGGCGCGGATTACGGCCGCTCGGAGATGGGCAAGGGCCAGCGGATCAACGTCGAATTCGTCAGCGCCAATCCGACCGGGCCGATGCATGTCGGCCACACCCGCGGCGCGGTCTTCGGCGATGCGCTGGCGGCGCTGCTGGATTTCTCGGGCCACGAGGTCACGCGCGAATACTATATCAACGACGGCGGCGCGCAGGTCGATGTGCTGGCCCGGTCCGCCTATGAACGCTATCGCGAGGCCAACGGGCTGGAGCCCGAGATCCGCGAGGGGCTTTATCCCGGCGACTACCTGATCCCGGTGGGCGAGGCGCTGAAGGCGAAATACGGCACCAGCCTGCTGGACAAGCCCGAGGAGGAATGGCTTGCCGAGGTGCGCGCCTTCGCCACCGAGGCGATGATGGACATGATCCGCGCGGATCTGGCGCTGCTCAACGTCCACATGGACGTGTTTTCCAGCGAGAAGGCGCTTTACGGCACCGGCCGGATCGAGGCGGCGATCGAGCGGCTGCGGCAGCAGGACCTGATCTATGAAGGCGTGCTGGAGCCGCCCAAGGGCAAGACCCCCGAGGATTGGGAGCCGCGCGAGCAGACGCTGTTCCGGTCCACCGCGCATGGCGACGACGTGGACCGGCCGGTGAAGAAATCGGACGGGTCCTGGACCTATTTCGCGCCGGACATCGCCTATCACTGGGACAAGATCGAGCGTGGCTTCGACGCGCTGATCGACGTGTTCGGCGCCGACCATGGCGGCTATGTCAAGCGCATGACCGCGGCGGTGAAGGCGCTGTCGAACGGCCGCGTGCCGCTGGACGTCAAGCTGATCCAGCTGGTCAAGCTGTTCAAGAACGGCGAGCCCTTCAAGATGTCCAAGCGCGCCGGCACCTTCGTCACCCTGCGCGACGTGGTCGAGCAGGCGGGGGCCGACGTCACCCGCTTCCACATGCTGACGCGCAAGAACGACGCGGCGCTGGATTTCGATTTCGACAAGGTTCTGGAGCAGTCCAAGGACAATCCGGTCTGGTATGTGCAATACGCAAGCGCCCGGGTGAACTCGGTGCTGAACAAGGCCGCCGGGATGGGCGTCGATATCTCGGATGCGGCGCTGGCCGGGGCGGATCTGGCCCGGCTTTCGCATCCCGCCCAGCTGGAGCTGGCCCGGAAAGTTGCAGAATGGCCACGCACCGTCGAAATCGCCGCCCGCGCGCATGAGCCGCACCGGATCGCGTTTTTCCTGTATGACATCGCCTCCGAGCTGCATTCGCTGTGGAACCGCGGCAATGACGAAGCCGCCCTGCGCTTCCTGCAAGAGGGCGATGCTGCGGCCACGGCGGCGAAAATCGCGCTGGCGCGGTCCGTCGGCGTTGTCATTTCGGCCGGTCTTGGTATCTTGGGGGTGACTCCGGCCAAAGAAATGCGCTGAAAAACGGCGCCCTGCCGGGGGACGAGCAGATAAACGAGCAGCGTCGGGACAACCGGCAGGCAGGCAGGAATGACGGTAGTGGATTTCCGCTCTTCGGGCGGGTTTGACGGGTCGCAGCCGGGCAGGCTGTCGCATGACTATCCCCATGGCCAGGGCCATCAGGGCTATCAGGACGATTGGCAAGAGGACGGCTGGGACGATCACGCCTATGACGCCCATGCCGGGCCCCTGGCCGAATCGCCCTCGCTTCTGGGGCGGCTGTCGCGGCTGACGCATTACCTGGGCGCGCTGATCTCGGTCGGGCTGATCGTGATCCTGGCGGTCTGGGGCTTCAAGCTGGTGGTGCGCGACGTCTCGGGCGTGCCGGTGATTCGCGCCATCGAGGGCGAGGCCCGCACCGCGCCCGACAATCCGGGCGGCGAGCTGACCGAGCGGACCGGCCTTGCGGTGAACTCGGTCGCCGCCGGCGCCGAGCCCGCCCGGGTGGACCGCGTGGCCATCGCGCCGCCGGCGACGCCCCTGGACGGGCAGGACGTGCCCATGGGCGAGCTGGGCGCCACCGCGCAGGAGCCCTCGCACCCGGTCGAGCTGCCGTTGATCGAGGAAACCGCGCGCGTCATCGCCCGACCCGACGGCGAGACTCTCGTCGAACCCGACGCGGTCGAGAATGCGGTGATCTCGGATGCCCCGGCGGTCGATGCGCCGGTGAACGAGATGGTGACCGATCTGGCCGGCAACGAGACCCGCGACATCGCCATCACCACGGCGCTGGCCGAGGCGGGCGCCGCCCCGGCCCCCGGCGCCATCGCGAAATCGCCGCGCCCCGCGCCGCGTCCGCGCCGCGTGGCCGCCAGCAATGCCGCCGCCCCGGCGCCGGCGCCGACCCCGGCTGCCGCCGAAAGCCGCCCGGCCGCGGCGCCCGATGCCCCGGCGCCCGCCGCCCCCCAGGCCCCGGCCCAGGTCGCCTCGGGCGCGCCGCTGGTGCAGATCGGCGCCTTTGACAGCGATGCGCTGGCCAAGGGCGAATGGAACCGCGTCTCGGGCAAGTTCGGCGCGCTTTTCGCCGGCAAGGGCATGGTGGTGCAGGAGCACAAGGCCAATGGCCGCACCTTCTGGCGGCTGCGCGCCTCGGGCTTCGCCTCGCGCGACGAGGCGCGGCGCTTCTGCGCGGCGCTGATCGCCGAGGGCGTGGACTGCATTCCCGCCGCGGCGAAATGAGCCGCTGAGATGACCGGCGCCACCATCCTCGGCGGCATCGCCGGCCCGGACCTGAGCCGGGCCGAGCGCGATTTTTTCCGCGCCGCCGATCCCTGGGGCTTCATCCTGTTCGCGCGCAATGTCGACACGCCGGACCGCCTGCGCCGGCTGACCGACGCGCTGCGCGAGACGGTGGGCCGCGACGCCCCGGTGCTGATCGATCAGGAGGGGGGGCGCGTGCAGCGCATGCGCGCGCCGCACTGGACCGACTGGCCGGCGCCGCTGGATCAGGCTGGGCGCGGCGAGCGGGCGATCTGGCTGCACCATCACCTGCTGGCGCAGGAATTGCGCGCCGTGGGCATCGACGCGGATTGCGCCCCCGTGCTCGACATCGCCCGCGACGACACCCATCCCTTCCTGCGGAACCGCTGCCTCGGCCCGGATGCCGATACGGTGATCCGCCTGGGCCGCGCCGCCGCCCAGGCGATGCTGGCCGCCGGGGTGCTGCCGGTGGTCAAGCACATGCCGGGCCATGGCCGGGCGCGGGTGGACAGCCACAAGGACCTGCCGGTGGTCGAGGCTGGGCTGGACGAGCTGCGCGCCACGGATTTCGCCCCGTTCCGGGCGCTGGCCGACCTGCCGATGGCGATGACCGCGCATATCCGCTTTACCGCCATCGACGATGCGCCCGCCACCGCCTCGGCCGCGGTGATCGACCTGATCCGGCGCGAGATCGGCTTTGACGGGCTGCTGATGTCGGACGATATCGGCATGCAGGCGCTGTCGGGCAGCCCGGCCGAACGCGCCGCCGCCACCATCGCCGCCGGCTGCGACCTGGTGCTGTCCTGCAACGAAACGCCGGCGCAGATGGAGGAGATCGTCGCCGCGGCCGGGAGCATGTCCCCCCGCGCCGCCCTGCGGGCCGAGGCGGCGCTGGCCCTGCGCCGCGCGCCCCTGGCCGGGGACACCGCCGCGCTGCGGGCCGAACTGGCGGCGCTTGGCGGGCTGGCGGCCTGATCGCTTGACTAAGCCCGGGCATTGGCGGATTCTGCGCAGACCCATCTGCCCGGAAGCGTCATGACCAAGGTGCCCTATCTGACCCCCGTGCCCGACCCGCTTCCCGATACCGGGCCGGCGCCGCATCTGCCGGGGCTGGCGCCGCAGCCGGCGGCCGAGCGCCGCGCCGCGGAGGTGCTGGTCGTCGACGTCTCGGGCTTCGAGGGGCCGCTGGACCTGCTCTTGACGCTGTCGCGCACGCAGAAGGTCGACCTGATGCAGATCTCGGTGCTGGAGCTTGCCGACCAGTATCTGGCCTTCGTCGAGGAGGCGCGGGCGCTGCGCATCGAGCTGGCGGCGGATTACCTGGTCATGGCGGCCTGGCTCGCCTATCTGAAATCACGCCTGCTGCTGCCGCCGGATCCCGAGGCCGAAGGGCCCTCGGCCGAAGAGCTGGCGGCGCATCTGGCCTTCCAGCTGGAACGGCTGAACGCCATGCGCGAGGCGGCGGCGCGGCTGATGGCCCGCAACCGGCTGGGGCAGGACCGCTTTGCGCGCGGCGCGCCGGAAACCGTGGCCCGCCAGCGCCAGGTCGCCTGGCAGGCCGGGCTGATCGACCTGATGCGCGCCTATGCCCGGCTGCGCACCCGCGACGAGTTCCGGCCCTATGCCTTCGACCGCCGCGACGTCTTTACCATGGAACAGGCGCTGGACCGGGTGCGCGGGCTGATCGGCTTCGCCGGCGACTGGACCGCGCTTTCCACCTTCCTGCCCGACGGCTGGGAGACCGATCCGCAGCGTCGCCGCTCGGCCACCGCTGCGACCTTCGCCGCCACGCTGGAACTGGCGCGGCAGGGCGCGGTCGAGATCGCCCAGGCCGGCACCTTCGCCCCGATCACCATCCGCAGGCGCCCGCAATGAGCCAGGACAAGACCGCCGCCGACCCGCAGCGTTTCCCGCCGCCGCCGCTGGCCGAGCAGGAGCGCATGATCGAGGCCGTCCTGTTCGCCTCGGCCGCGCCGATGAGCCAGCGCGAGATCGCCGCGCGCCTGCCGGCTGGCTGCGACGTGGCCGAGGCGCTGCAGGCCCTGCGCGCCCGCTACGAAGGGCGGGGGGTGCAGCTGGCGCGGGTCGGCGATGCCTGGGCGTTTCGCACCGCCGCCGATCTGGGCTTCCTGATGCAGGAAAGCGTGGTGGAAAGCCGCCGCCTGTCGCGCGCCGCGACCGAGACGCTGGCGATCATCGCCTATCACCAGCCCGTCACCCGCGCCGAGATCGAGGAGATCCGCGGCGTCGCCGTCAGCCGCGGCACGCTGGACCAGCTGATCGAGCTGGACTGGGTCCGTGTGGGCCGTCGCCGCCAGACCCCCGGCCGGCCGGTGACCTTCGTGGTGACCGAGACCTTCCTGGACCATTTCGGCCTGGAAAGCGCCCGCGACCTGCCGGGCCTGGCGGAGCTGCGGGCGGCGGGCCTGCTGGAATCGCGTCCGACCGGCGAGGAGATGGCGCCGGGCCTGTTCCGCGACGAGGACGGCGAGGAGAGCGCAGCCATGGCCGAGGATCTGTTCGAAGACGAATGAAGATCGGGACGTAACGCAATGAACATGAACCAGTTCATCAATATGCTGACCCGCATGGTCGCCCGGCGGCTGCTGAACTGGGGCATCCGGCGGGCGACTGCGCCAAAGCCCGGCGCGCCGCGGAACCCGCAGCAGAAAAGCCGCGACAAGGCTGCGCGCGAGGCGGCGAAGCGTGCCCGCCAGGCGGCGCGCATCACCCGGCGGATGCGGTAAAGGGGGCTCTGCCCCCGTCGCGCTGGCGCGCGACTCCCCCGGGATATTTGGGCAAGAAAGAAGGCCGGTCCGGGGGCGCGGCGCTAGGCGAATTGCTTGGCGAGCTTCAGACCCTGGCCCTGGTAGTTCGAGGCGATGCCGCTGCCATAGAGCCGGTCGGGGCGGGCGGCCATGCGCTCATAGACCAGCCGGCCGACGACCTGGCCATGTTCCAGCGCGAAGGGCGCCTCGTGGCAGCGCACCTCGAGCACGCCGCGCGCGCCTTGTCCCGCCGCGCCATGGCCGAAGCCGGGGTCGAAGAAGCCGGCGTAATGCACCCGGAATTCGCCCACCATGGCCAGGTAGGGCGCCATCTCGGCGGCGTAATCGGGCGGGATCGCCACCGATTCGCGGCTGACCAGGATATAGAAGGCGCCGGGGTCGAGGATCAGTTGCCCGTCCGTGGTGCGCAGCGCGTCCCAGAAGTCGCGGGCCTGATAGGCGCCGATGCGGTCGAGGTCGATGACGCCGCTATGCGGCCGGGCGCGGTAGCCGACCAGATCCCCCGCCGCGGGGCGCAGATCGACCGAGAAGCCCAGGCCGTCGTCGATCAGCGCCTCGCCGGTGACCAGGGGCTCGGCGGCATGCAGGTCGCGCAGCTCGGCATCCGTCAGCACCGCCTGGCCTTGCCGCAGCCGCAGCTGGTTCAGCCGCATGCCGGGCCGCACCAGAACCGAGAAGCTGCGCGGGCAGATCTCGGCATAGATCGGGCCGTCATAGCCCTCGGGCAGGCGGTCGAATTCGGTGCCCTCGTCGGTGACCAGCCGCGTCAGCAGGTCGAGCCGCCCGGTCGAGCTTTTGGCGTTGGCGACCGCGTCGAGGCTGGCGGGCAGCGACAGCCGCTCCATCAGCGGGACCAGATAGACGCAGCCCTTTTCCAGCACCGCGCCCTCGGTGAGGTCCATGCGGTGCATCTCGAAATCCTTGAGCCGGTCGCTGACCTTGCGGCCGCGCCCGGCCAGGAACGAGGCGCGCAACCGCCAGGCGGTCGCCCCCAGCCGCAGGTCGAGGCTGGCGGGCTGGACCTGTTCGGGCAGGATCGGCTGGTCCGCCGAGATCGCGCCGCTGGCGATCAGCTGGCGCAGGGACGAATCGGGAAGCACACCGTTCACGCGAAACCCTTTCGGCAAAAGGAAACGCCCACCCCCGGACGGGGATGGGCGTTTTCGGAATGGTCGGGCCGGCGAGATTCGAACTCGCGGCCTTCCGCCCCCCAGACGGACGCGCTAACCAGGCTGCGCCACGGCCCGACGAGGGGCATATAGAGCGAAGCGGGCCGCCAGCACAAGGGGCGAAGCACGGAAATTTCGGCAGGAATTTCGATTGCGGTGGTCGGGCCGCCGCTTGCGGCTGCTGGGCGGCCGGTCATGCGGGTCAGCGGGGGGCCGACAGCGCGTCGCGCAGGGTTTTCGCCCCTTCGGGCAGAGACTTGCCTTGCAGCTCATGCAGGCGCAGCGCCAGCGCGGTGGCGGCGAGCCGGCCCAGCCAGTCGTCGGGCGCGGGACCGGCCGCCGGGACGAGGGCGGCGAAAAGCGGCAGCGATTCCGGTGCGGATGGCGGGGGGGAAGGCTGTCTGGCGGGCCGCTGCGGCGCAGGGGGCGAAGCCGGGGCAGGGGGTTCGGCCGCGCGGGGCGGGGCCAGGCGCACGGCCGGGGCCGGGCGCTGGGACGGGGCGGCATCGCCCAGGGTCTCGCCCAGGCGGGCGGCGCCGATCTCGCGCAGGGCGGTGCCCCGGTCGGCGGCGATCAGCCGCTTTGCGCCGCGGATGCTGAGCCCTTCCTCGCGCAGGACCTGGCACAGACCCGCCGCCAGCCGGACATCGTCAGGCCGGTAATAGCGGCGCCCGTCGGCGCGTTTCACCGGCGCGAGCTGCGTGAATTGCGATTCCCAATAGCGCAGCACATGCGGCGCGACGCCCACGAGGCGCGAGACCTCTCCGATGGATCTGAAGGCGTCGGGGGACTTGCTCATCAGCCCTTGCGCCTGTTCCCTGCCGCCACGCG
The DNA here is from genome assembly GCF_000518925.1 of Paracoccus sp. J39. Lineage (NCBI taxonomy): Bacteria > Pseudomonadati > Pseudomonadota > Alphaproteobacteria > Rhodobacterales > Paracoccaceae > Paracoccus > Paracoccus sp. J39. The sequence continues at coordinate 27,749 of NZ_JAEN01000004.1, forward strand.
ATCCTTCATCAGATGCGACGGCCGGAAGGACAGCACCCGGCGGGGCGTGATCGGTACCTCTTCCCCGGTCTTGGGATTGCGGCCGATGCGCTCGTTCTTGTCGCGGACCGAAAACGTGCCGAAAGACGATATCTTGACCTGCTCGCCGCGCACCAGCGCGTCCGAGATATGGCCAAGCACGCTTTCGACAAGCTGGGCCGATTCGTGGCGGGACAGACCCACCTCACGGAACACGGCCTCGGCCAGGTCCATGCGGGTCAGGGTAGAGTCGCTCATCTCGGAAACCTCTCGAATGCTGCGAAGGATGATTTCTTTACGGCGCCGAGTCAACAACCCCGACCCGATTCCGTTCCCTCAACGGCCGATTTTGTCCCGCATTATTCGCGCCTTACCGGCAAGACCCCGCGCAAGCAGCCCCGCAGCCCGCTTGGAAATGCGGCAATGCGCGCCTATCTTGAGGACGAAGGACAGGCGGGACCGGAAGGATATGGCTGGCGGCTGGGCGCGCGACGACGCGGTGAACGAACAGATCGAGGTCTCGACGCAGGAGGCCATCGAGCGCATGCGGCTGCGCAATGCGCAGGCCGGCGCGCGGGAAAGCGCAGACTTCTGCGAGGAATGCGACGAGCCGATTCCCGAGGCCCGGCGGCAGGCGATTCCGGGCGTGCGGCTTTGCGTCGACTGCCAGTCCGGCCGCGACAGGGCCTGGCGGCCGGCCGGAGGGATCAATCGGCGCGGGTCGAAGGATTCGCAGCTGAAATAACGGCTTACCAGCGCAGGACGACGGAACCCCAGGCGAGGCCGCCGCCGATCGCCTCGGCCACCAGCACGTCGCCGGGCTGGAAGCGGCCTTCGGCATTGGCCACGGAAAGCGCCAGCGGGATCGAGGCCGCCGAGGTGTTGCCATGGTCGGCGACCGTCAGCACCACCTTTTCCATCGGCAGATGCATGCGCTTGGCCGTGGCCTCGATGATGCGCAGATTGGCCTGGTGCGGCACCAGCCAGCCCACCTGCTCGGCGGTCAGCCCGGCCTTGTCCAGCGCGCGATGCGCGGTGTCGGCCAGCTTCTCGACCGCGTGGCGGAACACCAGGTTGCCCTGCATGCGCAGATGCCCGGCCGTGCCGGTCGAGGCGACGCCGCCATCGACATAGAGCAGGTCGCGATACTGCCCGTCGCTGTTCAGGTCGGTGGCGAGAATGCCGCGGTCCTGCGAGGTGCCGGCGCCCTCGGCCGCTTCCAGCAGCACGGCGCCGGCGCCGTCGCCGAAAAGCACGCAGGTGCCGCGGTCGCTCCAGTCCATGATGCGGCTGAAGGTCTCGGCGCCGATGACCAGCACGCGCTCGGCCAAGCCCGAACGGATCATCGCATCGGCATTGGCCAGCGCATAGACGAAGCCGGCGCAGACCGCCTGCAGGTCATAGGCGAAGCCGCCGCGCATGCCCAGGCCCGCCTGCACCATGGTCGCGACCGAGGGGAAGGTCAGGTCGGGGGTCGAGGTCGCCACGATCACCGCATCGACCTGCCCGGCCTCGATGCCCGCATCGGCCAGCGCCGCCTGCGCCGCCCGGATGGCCAGGTCACTGGTGCCCTGGTCCTCGGCGGCGAAATGGCGCCGCTCGATGCCGGTGCGGGCGCGGATCCATTCGTCGCTGGTGTCCAGCTTGTCCTCGAACCAGCTGTTCTCGACCACGCGTTCGGGCAGGTAATGGCCGGTTCCCCGGACGATCGCACGCCGCATCAGGACGCCTCGCTTTCCTTGCTGCCGTTGATTTGGCTGGCCGCCGCGACGGATTGCGCCACGCGCGCCGCCAGCCGGTCCTGGAAGCCGGATTGCGCCAGCCGGAAGGCCAGCTTGATCGCCGCCGAGACACCGGTCGCATCGGCCGAGCCGTGCGATTTCACCACCGTCCCGTTCAGTCCCAGGAAGACGCCGCCATTGACGCGGCGCGGGTCGATGCGCTTTTGCAGCCGCTTGAGCGAGCCCATGGCCAGAAGCGCCGCGAATTTCGACATCACCGACTTGCCGAAGGCTTCCTTCAGCAGTTCGCCCACCAGCTTCGCCGTGCCCTCGCCGGTCTTCAGCGCGACATTGCCGGTGAAGCCGTCGGTTACGATCACATCGACGCGGGCCGAGGGCAGGTCGCCGCCCTCGACGAAGCCGACATAGTCGAAATTCGCCGCCTGCGCCGTGGTGGGGATGAGTTCATGGGCCTGCTTGAGCTCGGGCCGGCCCTTGTGTTCCTCGGTGCCGACGTTCAGCAGGCCGACGCGCGGCCGCTCCAGCCCGAAGCCGTTGCGGGCATAGGAGGCGCCCATCAGCGCATAGGTCAGCAGGTCCTGCGCATCGGCGCGGATATCGGCGCCCACATCCAGCATGACGTTGAAGCCCTGCGGATTGCGCGACGGCCAGAGGCAGGCGATGGCGGGGCGGTTCACGCCGGGCAGCTTGCGCAGCCGCAGCATCGAGAGCGCCATCAGCGCGCCGGTATTGCCGCAGGACACGGCGGCGGTCGCCTCGCCCTGGCGCACCGATTCGAGGGCTGACCACATCGAGGTGCCCTCGCCCTTGCGCAGCACCTGGCTGGGCTTGTCGTCCATGGTCACGACGCCGGCCGCGTCGCGGATGTCGCAACGCTGCAGCAGATCGCCGCGGCGGCCGATCAGCCGCTGCAGCTCGGCCTGCGGGCCGTGGACGATGAAACGGATATCGGGATTCTTCCCGGCGCTTTCGGCCATGCCGGCGACCACCGTCGCCGGACCCCGGTCGCCGCCCATCGCGTCGACCGAGATCACCACGCCGCCCCCGTCGCCAGGGGCGCGAGGCAGAGTGCTGGAATCTGCCGAAGCCATATCCGCGGTCGGTCCGCTCAGGCCGCGTCTTCGTCCAGATCGACCTCATTGGCCTGCGCCACGACCTCGCGGTCGGCATAATGGCCGCAGGAGGGGCAGACGTGATGCGGGCGCTTCAGCTCGCCGCAGTTCGAGCATTCGTTCGGGTTGCCGGCGACGAGCGCATCATGCGAACGGCGCATGTTGCGGCGGGAGCGGGTAACTCGGTTCTGAGGGACGGCCATGTCTCAACCTCAAGTGGTTCGGGGGGCAACCCGGCTGGGCGGCCCCGGATTCGGTGTTCGTGTCTGGGGCGGGCATAGGCCACTGGAGCGTTGGCCGCAAGACGCGAAAACGGGTCGCAGAGCGGGGGCCGCGGTCCGGGATTCCCCCGCCGGTCGAATGAAGGCGGCAAAATAGCGGGATTTCTGCATTTCGCAAGGGGAATCTGCAAGAGAAGCGGCGCATGCGCGCCGCTGCCTCCGGCGGGGATATTTGGGCAAGAAAGAAGCCGGGCGCCGGGGGGCGCGGCGGGTTCAGCGGCCGAGCTTGGCATGGACCTCGTCGAGGTCGATCTCGTTCTTCGGCAGCTTGTTGTCGGGGTCGTCGAAGTCGTATTTGAAGAGCTGGAAATCCTTCTTGTAGATTTCCCAGACCAGATGCCGCGACAGGTCGTCGAAATAATCGCTGACCTTGTGGGCGCGCTTGGGGCCGTGGCCTTCGGATTCGTTGAACTTGGGCACGTCGTTGACGTCGAGCCTGACCGGGGTCGGCGCGGCATCCAGCACCTTCTGCATGCCCTCGTTGAACTTCTCGGTGAAGAAGATCTGGTCGTAGCGGCCGCCGTTCACGATGAAGGTCGAGATATGGCCGGACATGGCCGACCAGTGGATGTCCGGCTCCATCGGCCGGCGCCAGCGGATGGTGTCGCGCGCAAACAGCAGGAAGCGGCGGAAGCTGGCGACCTGGTCGAATTCGAAGCCGTTCTCCGGGCTGCCCACGTCGACGCCGTAGCGCTGCATCAGCTGCGGCACGAGATTGCCGCGGTAACGCTTGCCGTTCCTCTGGATGCCGGCGATCTTGTCGAAGAACGAGGACAGGATGCGCGCATAGGGATTCCTGACGCAGGTGAAGGTCAGCGCCTTGTGTGCCTTGACGTTGCTTTCGATGAGCTGCTGGCTTTCGGGCTGGTTCCATTTGTGCAGCCCGCTGGTGGAATCGTGGATGTCGCCGTCGAAATAGCGGCCATGGTCGGAATAGAACATGATCTGCCCGATCGAGGAACAGGCGCATTTCGGGACGACGCGATAGACCATGCTTTCGCTTTCCGTCATCCAGGTTCCTGGAAAACCCATAACTCTCATTCCCTTCAAAAAACTGCGCCGGCCGGGGCGGGCTCGGCCGGGTTGCCCCTGCGGCCAAAATCGGTAAGGACACAAAGCAAATCAGCGGCAGAGATTCAACCTGCTGTGGAGCATGCGCCGGCGCGAACCGGAGGGGATGGCTGTATCGATGGCACGGATTGCCTTCATTCTGCTCTGCCACAAGGATCCCAAGGGCGTGGTGGCGCAGGCACGCCGGCTGACGGCCTCGGGCGATTACGTGTCGATCCATTTCGACGGCCGCGCCAAGCCCCGGGATTTCGAGCTGATCCGCGCGGCCCTGGCCGACAACCCCTCGGTCGCCTTCGCGCAGCGGCGCTGGAAATGCGGCTGGGGCGAATGGTCGCTGGTCGGCGCCACGCTGGAGGCGGTGCGCGCCGCCGTCGTCGCCTTTCCGCAGGCCACGCATTTCTACATGCTGTCGGGCGACTGCATGCCGATCAAGTCGGCGGAATATGCCCATGCCTTCCTGGACGCCGAGGATTGCGACTATATCGAGAATTTCGACTTCTTCGAATCGGACTGGATCAAGACCGGCTTCAAGGAAGAGCGGCTGATCTACCGGCACTGGTTCAACGAGCGGACGCGGAAATGGCTGTTCTATGCCAGCTATGACCTGCAGAAGCGCCTGGGCCTGACCCGGCCGGTGCCCGCCGACATCCAGGTGATGATCGGGTCGCAATGGTGGTGCCTGCGCCGCCAGACGGTCGAGAAGGTGCTGGATTTCTGCGCCACCCGCCCGGACGTGCTGCGGTTTTTCTCGACCACCTGGATCCCCGACGAGACCTTCTTCCAGACCATCGTGCCGCATGTCGTGCCGCGGAAGGAAATCCGGGCGCGCACGCTGACCTATCTGATCTTCACCGATTACGGGATGCCGGTCACCTTCTATAACGACCATTACGACCTTCTGGTCGGGCAGGACTATCTGTTTGCGCGCAAGATCAGCCCCGAGGCGATCCGGCTGCGCGAGCGGCTGGGCGCGCTTTGGGCGGCGCGCGGGGTGCATTTCCCGATCTCGAACGAGGCGACCGGGCTCTTTCGCTTCCTGACCGCGCGGGGCCGGGTCGGGCGGCGCTTCGGCCAGCGGTTCTGGGAGGCCGAGGGCAGCCTGGGCCGGGCCAATACGCTGCTGCTGGTGGTGGCCAAGAAATGGCATGTCGCCAAGCGCCTGACCGCCGCGATCCGGACGCAGACCCCGATCCCGGCGGTGGATTTCGTCTTCAACGAGCATCGGGCGCATCTGCCCGATCTGGGCGGGGTCGAGACCACCATCGAGAAGCGCGACCGGCATCGGCGGGCGCTGATCCGGCTGCTGTTCGAGCATTTCGAATCGAACCGGCTGGTGCTGTGCCTGGACCCTTCGGCGCTGCATCTGATCCAGGACCTGACCTCGGACAAGGCCGACACCCGGCTGCTGCTGATCGATTCGCGCTTCGACGACGATTATCTGCGCGGCCATATCGCCCGGGTGGGCCTGGCCGGGGCCGAGACCGCGCCCGAGGTGATCGAGCGGCTGCTGCCGACGGTGCGCGCCGATCTGGAGCACGAGGCCGAGCGGCTGCGCGACATGGATTTCGCCGGTTTCCACGCCATCGCCCCCTGGCGCCCGCCCGAGGAGAACGCCGCGCAGCTGGCGCGTTTCCTGGACGTGCCGGCAACGGCCGCGCTGGCGCTGGCCCGGACCGAATACCTGTTCGACGATTGAGGAGAGAACCGCCATGCCCGCCTATGACGACAGCAACATCTTCGCCCGCATCCTGCGCGGCGAGATCCCCAATGATACCGTGCTGGAGACCGAGCATACGCTGGTCTTTCGCGACATCCGGCCGCAGGCGCCGGTGCATGTGCTGGCGATCCCCAAGGGCGCCTATGTCAGCTATGACGATTTCGCCGCGAACGCCTCGGAAGCCGAGATCGTGGATTTCCACCGCGCCGTGGCGAAAGTGACCCGCGACCTGGGCGTGGCGCTGGACGGCGGCCGGGGCTTCCGCGCCATCACCAATGCCGGGCCGGACGGCGTGCAGGAGGTGCCGCATTTCCACATGCACATCCTGGGCGGCCGCCCGATGGGCCGCATGGTTCAGCCGGGCTGAGGCGCGGGGCGCGAGGTCAGCTGGACGAAGACGTCCTCGAGGTCCGGCGCCTCGACCGCGACGTCGCGGATCGCCAGCCCGGCTTCGCGCAGCGCGTCGATCAGCCGGTCCGCCGGGATGCGCGAGGGCGCGTAGCTGAGGGCGAGCCGGCCGTCGCCGCGCCGCTCGGCCCGCACGCCTTCGGGCAGGGCGGGCAGGGCGCGGCCTTCGCCGGTATCGACCACCAGCGTCTTGGAATCGGCCCGGCCGAGCAGGGTGGCGGTATCCTCGCACAGGATCAGCGCGCCGTGGTCGATGATGGCGATGCGGTCGCACATCTCTTCGGCCTCTTCCAGGTAATGCGTGGTCAGGATGATGGTCATGCCCTGGTCGTTCAGCCGCCGCACGTTGCGCCACAGCATCTCGCGCAGCTGGATGTCGACGCCTGCCGTCGGTTCGTCCAGCACCAGGATCTGCGGCCGGTGCACCAGCGCCTTGGCCAGCAAGAGCCGCCGCTTCATGCCGCCCGAGAGGTGGCGCGAATAGCTTTCCGCCTGATCCGTCAGCCCGACCAGCTCCAGCAGCTCGTCGGTCCAGCGCTCGCGCTTCGGCACGCCGTAGAGGCCGGCCTGCACCTCGAGGCTGGCGCGCGGGGTCAGGAACGGGTCGATGTTCAGCTCCTGCGGCATGACGCCGATGGCGGCGCGGGACTGGCGCGGGTTCACGTCCTGGTCGAAGCCCCAGATCGTCACCCGGCCCGCGGTCTTGCGCACCAGCCCGGCCAGGATGTTGATCGTGGTGGACTTGCCGGCGCCGTTCGGGCCCAGCAGGCCGAAGATCGAGCCGGCGGGAATCGCCAGGTCCAGCCCCTTCAGCGCATGTTTCGCCGGCGCCTTGCCGGCGGCGGCATAGGTCTTGGTCAGACCTCTGATTTCGATGGCGTTCGGACTGCTTGCGGGGGCTGGCATCGGCTCTTCGCGTTCATTATGATCGCTGCCGGTTTAACCGCGTTTGTCGTCAAAGCTCAAGGAACCGCCATGACCATCCCGGCCCCCGAGATCCAGACCGTCACCTCGTGGAAGGTCGCCTGCGACGGCGACGAGGCGCGGGGACTGGGCCATCCGCGCGTCTGGCTGGCCATTCCGCAGGATACCGGCTGGGTCGAATGCGGCTATTGCGACAAGCGCTTCGTCATCGACCGCGAACACGCGCACGACGATCACTGATCGCGCGCCATGGCGGCCTGGTTGGGGTGGTGCGGTTGCCGCGCCTCCGGCGGGGGTATTTGTGAAACAGTGAAGGCGGGGGCGGTCTTGGCCCGGTCGGCGCTTCGTGGCAGTAAGGGGCCTTGGACGCTGGCAGAAGGATGAGGCGCAGATGACGGACGGATTCGGCAAGGGCCATCACCTGCATCTGATCGACGGCTCGGCCTTCATCTTTCGCGCCTATCATGCGTTGCCGCCCTTGACCCGGCGCTCGGACGGGCTGCCCATCGGCGCGGTGGCCGGGTTTTGCAACATGGTCTGGAAGTATCTGCAGGACGGCAAGGGTTCGGACCAGCCGACCCATGCGGCGGTGATCTTCGACCATTCGGCGCGGACGTTCCGCAACGATATCTATCCGCTCTACAAGGCCAACCGGCCCGAGCCGCCCGAGGATCTGCGGCCGCAATTCCCCCTGACCCGCGAGGCGACGCGCGCCTTCAACATCGCCTGCATCGAGACCGAGGGCTTCGAGGCCGACGACATCATCGCAAGCCTCGCCTGCCAGGCGCGGGATGCCGGCGGGCGGGTGACGATCATTAGCAGCGACAAGGACCTGATGCAGCTGGTCGGCGGCGGGGTCGAGATGATGGACCCGATCAAGGGCAAGCCCATCGGCCCGGACGAGGTGCGCGAGAAATTCGGCGTCGGGCCCGAGCGGGTGGTGGACGTGCAGGCCCTGGCCGGCGATTCCATCGACAACGTGCCGGGCGCGCCGGGGATCGGCATCAAGACCGCCGCGCAGCTGATCCAGGAATATGGCGATCTGGAAAGCCTGCTGGCGCGGGCGGAGGAGATCCGGCAGCCCAAGCGCCGCCAGACCCTGATCGACCATGCCGAGCAGATCCGCATCTCGAAGCGGCTGGTCGAGCTGGATTGCCGCATGGCGCTGGATTTCAGCCTGGAGAGCCTGGAGATCCGCGAGCCCGATCCCGAGGCGCTGCTGGAATTCCTGACCCGGATGGAGCTGCGCACCCTGACCAAGCGCGTGGCCGAACGGTTCGGGACCGAGGCGCCGACCCTGGCCGAGGTGGCGGCGCCCGCGGCCGCCGCGGCCGATGCCGAGCCGGCCGTGCCCGCCGCCGCGCTGCCGGCCATCGACCGCGGCCTTTACGTCACCATCCGCGACGAGGCAGTGCTGGCCGCGTGGCTGGCCGAGATCGCCGAGACCGGCGTGGTCGCCATCGACACCGAGACCACCGGGCTGGACGAGATGCAGGCCGAGTTGGTGGGTGTCTCGCTGTGCACCGGGCCGGGGCGGGCGGCCTATCTGCCGCTGGGCCATGTCGACGGCGCCGCCGACCTCTTCGGCTCGGGTGCGCGGGCCGAGGGGCAGATGGATCTGGAGCGCGCGCTGGCGATGCTCAAGCCGGTGCTGGAGGATCCCTCGGTGCTGAAGATCGGCCAGAACATCAAGTATGACTGGAAGGTGCTGGCCCGCCACGGCATCCGCATGGCGCCCTTGGACGACACCATGCTGCTGTCCTATGCGCTGAATGCCGGGGCGCATAACCACGGCATGGACGAGCTGGCGGACCTGTATCTGGGCCATCGCTGCCTGCCGATCAAGGACCTGATCGGCTCGGGCAAGGCGCAGATCAACTTCTCGCAGGTTGCGATCGACAAGGCCAGCGAATATGCCGCCGAGGATGCCGAGGTGACCTGGCGGCTCTGGCATTACCTGCGCCCGAGGCTGGCGCCGAACCATGTGACCACCGCCTATGAGCGGCTGGAGCGGCCGATGATCGGCGTGCTGGCCGATATGGAGATGGCCGGCATCCGCATCGATTCCGAGCATCTCAAGCGCATGTCCAACGCCTTTGCGCAGAAGATGGCTGGGCTGGAGGCCGAGATCCACGAACTGGCCGGCGGTCCCTTCAACGTCGGCAGCCCCAAGCAGCTGGGCGAGATCCTGTTCCAGCGCATGGGCCTGGCCGGCGGCAAGCAGGGCAAGACCGGCGCCTTTTCCACCGGCGCCGAGGTGCTGGAGGACCTGGCCGCCGAGGGCCACGAACTGCCCGCCCGGGTGCTGGACTGGCGGGCGATCTCGAAGCTGAAATCGACCTATACCGATGCGCTGCCCCTGCATGTGAACCCCGAGACCGGGCGCGTGCACACCTGCTATTCCATCGCGGGCGCACAGACCGGGCGGCTGGCCTCGACCGATCCGAACCTGCAGAACATCCCGGTCAGGACCGACGAAGGCCGGCGCATCCGCGAGGCCTTCGTCGCCGCGCCGGGGATGCGGCTGGTGAGCCTCGATTACAGCCAGATCGAGCTGCGGATCCTGGCGCATGTGGCGCAGATCCCGGCGTTGAAGCAGGCCTTCCGCGACGGCATCGACATCCATGCCATGACGGCGAGCCAGATGTTCGGCGTGCCGGTCGAGGGCATGGACCCGATGATCCGCCGCCGCGCCAAGGCGATCAATTTCGGGGTGATCTACGGCATCTCGGGCTTTGGCCTGGCGCGCAACCTGCGCATTCCGCGCGCCGAGGCGCAGAGCTTCATCGACACCTATTTCGAGCGTTTCCCCGAGATCCGCGCCTATATGGACCGCACCGTCGCCGGCGCGAAGCAGGACGGTTTCGTGCGCACGCTGTTCGGGCGGCGCATCATGACGCCGGGCATCAACCAGTCGGGACCGGCGGCCGGGGGCGCGCGGCGCGCCGCAATCAACGCTCCGATTCAGGGCGCGGCGGCCGACATCATCCGCCGGGCAATGATCCGCATGCCGGAGGCGATCGCGCATCTGCCGGCCAGGATGCTGCTGCAGGTGCATGACGAGCTGGTCTTCGAGGTCGAGGAGGGCGCGGTGCCCGAGCTGATCGAGGTGGCGCGCGGCGTCATGCAGGGCGCGGCCGATCCCGCGATCCGGCTGGACGTGCCGCTGATCGTCGATGCCGGGCAGGGGCTGAACTGGGCCGAGGCGCATTGAGGGCTGGCGGTCGCGCGAGTTGCGCGGCCGCATGGGTATTTGGGGAACGAAGAAGCCGGCGAGGGAACGGGATGGGCCATTCGCATTCGCATTCGCATGACGGCGGGCACGGCCATGCGCATCTGCCGGGCGGGGCGGGTGACGGCACCATCCTGGTCGCGGTGGTGGTCAACCTGGCGCTGACCGGGGCGCAGATCATCGGCGGCTATGTCGCGGATTCCACGGCGCTGATCGCGGACGGGGTGCATAATCTCTCGGATGCGCTGGCCTTGGTGCTGGCTTTCGGCGCCCGGCGGCTGGCGCGGCGGCCCGCTAGCCCCGACATGAGCTATGGCTGGGGCCGGGCCGAGATCGTCGCGGCCTTCGTCAACTACATCGCGCTGATCGCGGTCTCGGTCTGGCTGGGGATCGAGGCGCTGGGCCGGCTGATCGAGCCGCCGCAGGTCGCGGGCGGGCTGGTCATGGCGCTGGCGGGCTTTGCGCTGCTGGTGGACATGGCGACCGCGGCGCTGGTCTGGCGCGCCTCGAAGGAAAGCGTGAACATCCGCGCCGCCTTCCTGCACAACCTCGCCGATGCCGCGGTTTCGGTCGCGGTGATCCTGGGCGGGGCGCTGATCTGGGCCTTCGGATGGAATCTCGCCGATCCGGTGCTGACGCTGCTGATCTCGGCGGTGATCCTGTGGCATATCGGCCGGGAGATCGGGCCGGTGATGCGCATGCTGATGCTGGCGGCCCCCGCCGGGGTGGATCACGCGGCGCTGGCCGGCGCCATGGCCGGCGTCGAGGGCGTGGCCGGCGCGCATCACCTGCACCTGTGGCAGATCGACGAGCGGCGCACGGCGCTGTCGGCGCATCTGGTCATGCGCGAGGGCGCCGATCCGGTCCTGGCGGTGCGCCGGGTCAAGGCCCTGCTGCGGCGGGATTTCGGCATCGACCATGCCACCATCGAGACCGAGCGCGCAGGCGAGGCCTGCGGCGACGACCATGCAGGCCATCGCCACTAGCGTCAGATCGCGGCGGAATGGCCCGAGGCCGCCATGTCGTAGCCGTCGAACATCCGCGCGATCATCCGGGTCAGCGGCCGGCCCTTGGGCGTGATGCGCAGGCCGGCGGCATCGGCTTCGACCATTTCGCCGAAATGCGCGGCGACCGGGGCGAGGACCCGGTCGAGGCTCTCGGCATCGAAGCCGTGGTCGCGGATGAATTCCTCGGCCCGGATCTCGAAATCGCACATCAGCGCCTCGATCATCCGCGAGCGCCAGCGGTCCTCGGCGGTGAAGGCATGGCCGCGCGTGGTCGAGAAGCGGCCGTCGCGGATCTTGCCCAGATGCGCGCCGGTGGCCGGGGCGTTCTGCGCATAGCCCTGCGGGAAGCGCGAGATCGACGAGGCGCCCAGCCCCACCAGCACCTCGGCCCGGTCGTCGGTATAGCCCTGGAAGTTGCGGCGCAGCAGCCCGGCCTTTTGCGCGCGGGCAAGCCCGTCGCCGGGGCGGGCGAAATGGTCGATGCCGATCTCGTCATAGCCGTCGGCCAGGAACAGCTCGCGCGCGGTCTCGAACAGCCGCAGCCGGCCATGCGGGTCCGGCAGGGTTTCCGAGGGGATCATCACCTGCCGCTTGGCCATCCAGGGCACATGCGCATAGCCGTAAAGCGCCACGCGGTCGGGCGACAGCGCCAGCAGCTTCTGCACCGATTCGGCGATGCGGCGCGGGTCCTGATGCGGCAGGCCGTAGAGGATGTCGGCGTTCAGGCTGGCGATGCCGCGGTCGCGGATCATGTCCACGGCGCGTTTCGTCACCTCGAAGCTCTGCTCGCGGCCGATCACCTTCTGGATCTCGGGGTCGAAATCCTGCACGCCGATCGAGGCGCGGGTCAGCCCGGCCTCGGCCAGGGCGTCCATGCGCGGCTCGTCGATCTCGTTCGGGTCGATCTCGACCGAGAATTCCGCGCCCTCGGCCAGCGGGAAGCTGTCCAGTACGGCACCGGCGACCCGCCGCATCATCTCGGCCGGCATCAGCGTCGGCGTGCCGCCGCCCCAATGCAGCCGCGACAATCTGACGCCGGGCGCCAGCGCCGATTTCAGCATGTCAAGCTCGGCCAGCAGGGCCTGGGCATAGGCGCGCACCGGCTCGTCCGATTGCGTGCCCTGGGTGCGGCAGGCGCAGAACCAGCACAGCCGCCGGCAGAAGGGCACGTGCATATACAGGGAGATCGAGGCGCCGGCCGGGATCGCGGCGATCCAGTCGCGAAAGACCGGCTCGCCCACGGCGGTGGTGAAATGCGGGGCGGTGGGATAGCTGGTATAGCGCGGCACGCGCGCGTCAAACAGTCCCAGCCGCTCAAGTTGCGATTGCTGTTCCATGCTGCTATATATGCCCGGAACCCGCGCCAGGACCTTGACCCAAATCAAATGCCACAAGACGCCGCCATCTGTGCGACGCAGCAGCCCTGCGAAATTTGTCCGATTCGCTATCGGGCGGTCTGTGCGCATTGCGAAGGCGATGAGCTGACCGAACTGGAAAGCATGAAATTCTATCGCCGCTACGAGGCGGGACAGGTCGTGGTCTGGGCCGGCGACCGGATGGATTTCGTGGGCTCGGTCGTCGCCGGCATGGCCGGGCTGACCCAGCAGCTCGAAGACGGGCGCACGCAGATGGTCGGCCTGCTGCTGCCCAGCGACTTTCTGGGCCGCCCCGGGCGCGAGATCGCGGCCTATACGGTCACCGCGACCAGCGATCTGGTGCTGTGCTGTTTCCGGCGCAAACCCTTCGAGAAGCTGCTGATCGACAATCCCCGCATCGCCAGCCGCCTGCTGGAGATGACGCTGGACGAGCTTGACGCCGCCCGCGACTGGCTGCTGCTGCTGGGCCGGAAATCGGCGCGCGAGAAGATCGCCTCGCTGCTGGTGATCCTGGCCCGGCGCGAGGCCGCGCTGATCAAGCGCCGTCCCGCGGGGCGCATCACCGTGGAACTGCCGCTGACCCGCGAGGCGATGGCCGATTACCTGGGCCTGACGCTGGAGACCGTCAGCCGCCAGGTGAGCGCGCTGAAGCGCGAAGGGGTGATCGAGCTTGATGGCAAGCGACGGGTGATCGTGCCCGCCTTCGGACGGCTGGTCACGGAAAGCGGCGACGATTCGGATGGCGGGCCGCTGAGCTAGGCGGCGGCGCCGAATGCGGAACCCCCGGGCGCGATCCCCGGGGGCCTTCTTGTTGCGGCGGCGGTCAGCGCGCCATCAGCACCGGCACCTGCGCCTTTTCCAGCATGCTGCGGGTCGCGCCGCCCAGGATCGCCTCGCGGAAGCGGGAATGGCCATAGGCGCCCATCACCAGCATGTCGGCGCCGATCTCGGTGGCGCGGCGGTTCAGTATGTCGCTGATCAGCGGCAGGGTGCGGGCCAGAACCGAGATCTCGGCCTTGACCCCGTGGCGGGTCAGCATCTGGCACAGGGCGCCGCCCGGGTCAGAGCGTTCGGGACCGCTGGGCGAGGGGTCGATCACGGTGATCTCGACGCTTTCGGCGGCGATCAGCAGCGGCAGGGCGCGGCGCACCGCCGCCAGGGCCTCGTTCGATTGGTTCCAGGCGATCATGATCTTTTTGCCGAAAGGCTCTTTCAGCGCGTCCGGCACGATCAGCACCGGGGCCGAACCCTCGAACAGCGCCGCCTCGGTCACGGCCTCGGCATCGGCGGGCGCGTTCTCGCCATAGGGCCGGTTCAGCACCACCAGATCGGAATAGCGCGCCCTCATGCCGACCAGCGTCGAAAGCCCGCCGACCTGCGCCACGGCGGAATCGACCGACCAGCGGACATCCTCGGCGGAAAGCCGGGCGCGGATGCCCTCCTCGAGCTCGCTGGCCGCGGCCATGGCCTTGTCGATTGATTCCTGGAACACATAGGCCGAGGCGCCCGCGTAGTAATAGCCGCTTTGGGTATGGTCGACGCCCATGCAGAACACGTCCAGATGCGCATCCTCGCGCCGGGTCATGGCGATGGCCGAGTCAAGCTGCTTCTGCTGGCCGGGATCGGTCAGAACGGTCAGGATCGTCTTGTAGCCCATGGGCCTCTCCTTTCGGGGTGTGGCACGAGTTTGCTCGGCATCCGGCAGAATCGCAATCGCCCGCCGGCGCCGGCCGCGACATCCTGTCCGGATATTTGGGAATTTTACACCTGTTCCGTGCAAGCTGATTGACGCAGATCAAAGTCTCACGAAACCGTGCGGCTATAGAGGGACCTGTCGAAGCCGTGTCCCGCATCGCATTCCGCTGCGATTCGGCCGCCTTTCGGCGCAGGATGAAGGACAGAAATTCATGTTGGACACCATCAAGCTGATCGCGCTTGGCACGATCGCGGTTCTGGCCGCAATCGGCGCCAATTATGCGCGGCCCGATGATCCCGCCTATCTGGTGAACGCCCTGATCGTCATGCTGGCGGCGGGGTTCATGTTCATGCGGGTGCTGCGCCAGATGGGGAACGGGCAGCCCGCGCTCGACCCGCATCCCGAGACCGAATACATGGACGGCGTGGTCCGGGCCGGGGTCGTCGCCACCGCCTTCTGGGGCGTGGTGGGTTTCCTGGTCGGCGTGGTCATCGCCTTCCAGCTGGCCTTTCCGGCGCTGAACCTCAGCGACCTGACCATGGGCTACACCAATTTCGGCAAGCTCCGGCCGCTGCATACCTCGGCGGTGATCTTCGCCTTCGGCGGCAACGCGCTGATCGCGACCTCGTTCTATGTGGTGCAGCGCACCTCGGCGGCGCGGCTCTGGGGCGGCAATGCGGCCTGGTTCGTGTTCTGGGGCTACCAGCTCTTCATCGTGCTCGCGGCGACCGGCTACATTCTGGGCGCCACCCAGTCCAAGGAATACGCGGAACCCGAATGGTATGTGGACTGGTGGCTGACCGTGGTCTGGGTCGTCTACCTGGCCGTGTTCCTGGGCACCATCCTGAAGCGGAAAGAGCCGCATATCTATGTGGCGAACTGGTTCTACCTGTCCTTCATCGTCACCATCGCCATGCTGCATGTCGTCAACAACCTGGCGATCCCGGTCAGCCCCTTCGGCTCGAAATCGGTGCAGCTCTTCTCGGGCGTGCAGGACGCCATGACGCAATGGTGGTATGGCCACAACGCCGTGGGCTTCTTCCTGACCGCCGGTTTCCTGGGCATGATGTATTACTTCATTCCCAAGCAGGCCGAGCGTCCGGTCTACAGCTACAAGCTGTCCATCATCCATTTCTGGGCGCTGATCTTCCTCTATATCTGGGCCGGCCCGCACCACCTGCACTATACCGCGCTGCCCGACTGGGCCTCGACGCTGGGCATGGTGTTCTCGATCATCCTATGGATGCCCAGCTGGGGCGGCATGATCAACGGGCTGATGACTCTGTCGGGCGCCTGGGACAAGCTGCGCACCGATCCGATCATCCGCATGATGGTGGTGGCCGTCGGCTTCTACGGCATGGCGACCTTCGAGGGGCCGATGATGTCGATCAAGGCGGTGAACTCGCTGAGCCATTACACCGACTGGACCATCGGCCACGTGCATTCCGGCGCGCTGGGCTGGAACGGCATGATCACCTTCGGCGCGCTCTACTACCTGGTGCCGCGTCTTTGGGGGCGTGAGCGGCTTTATTCGACGGGGCTGGTCAGCTGGCACTTCTGGCTCGCCACCATCGGCCTGGTGCTCTACGCGGCCTCGATGTGGGTCTCGGGCATCATGGAGGGGCTGATGTGGCGCGAGGTCGATGCTCAGGGTTTCCTGGTCAACGCCTTCGCCGACACGGTAGCCGCGAAATTCCCGATGAACGTGGTGCGGGCGCTGGGCGGCGTGCTCTATCTCGGCGGTGCGCTGATCATGTGCTACAACCTCTGGGCCACCGTTGCCCGGCAACCCAAGGCCCAACCGCTCACCGTTGCGGTCCCGGCAGAGTGAGGGCGGATCATGGCCATTCTTGAAAAGCACAAGGTCCTGGAAAAGAACGCCACGCTGCTGCTGGTCTTTTCCTTCCTCGTCGTGACCATCGGCGGCATCGTCGAGATCGCGCCCCTGTTCTACCTGCAGAACACCATCGAGAAGGTCGAGGGCATGCGGCCCTATACGCCCTTGGAGCTGAAGGGCCGCGACATCTATGTGCGCGAGGGCTGCTATGTCTGCCACAGCCAGATGATCCGGCCGATGCGCGACGAGGTGGAACGCTATGGCCATTACAGCCTGGCGGCCGAGTCGATGTACGACCATCCGTTCCAATGGGGATCGAAGCGCACGGGGCCGGACCTGGCCCGGGTCGGCGGCCGCTATTCGGACGAATGGCATCTCGACCATCTGGTGAATCCGCAGGCGGTGGTGCCGGAATCGATCATGCCGAAATACGGCTTCCTGCTGGACCGGCAGATCAACCCCTCGAACATGGGCCAGCGGTTGCGGACCGATGCCCGGGTCGGCGTGCCCTATAGCGACGAGATGATCGCCGCCGCCGCCAGCGACTTCCGCGCCCAGGCCGACCCGGATGCGGACGCCTCGGGGCTTGAGGAACGCTATCCGGGCGCGCAGCAGCGCAATTTCGACCGCCGCCCCGGCGTGTCCGAAATGGACGCCCTGATCGCCTATCTGCAGGTGCTGGGCACGATGGTCGATTTCTCGACCTTCGAGCCGGACCCGAACCGCTGAGGCCAGCCATGGACAGCTATTCCTTCCTGCGCGAACTGGCCGACAGCTGGGTGCTGCTGCTGCTGGTGCTGTTCTTCCTGGGGACGATCGTCTTCGCCTTCAGGCCAGGCTCGCGCCCGCTGCACCGAGACGCGGCGGAAAGCATCTTCCGCAACGAGACGAATCCCGCCCCGGCGGGCGAGAAGGAGGTCGAGTGATGGCCGATACCGACGACGAGCACACCAGCCCGCAGAACCCCGACAACCGGATCGAGCTGGAACGCCAGGCCGCGGACGAGGCCCACAAGGCCAGGATCCTGGCCGATCCGCCCGAGGGGCCGGGCGGCCAGCCGCTGCATCCGCCGGTCACGCCCCGGCCCGGCAGCACCCGCGTGGTGCGCGACCGCAAGGGCGGGCGGCGGGTGGTCGAGGTGCCCTCGACCGGCCACAGCTGGGACGGGATCGAGGAATACGACAACCCGCTGCCGCGCTGGTGGCTCTGGACCTTCTACGCCACCATCGTCTGGGGGCTGGCCTATATCATCGCCTATCCGGCCATTCCGCTGGTGAACGGCGCGACGCAGGGCATCCTGGGCCAGAGCTACCGTTCCGACGTCGCGGCCGAGATCCAGCGCTTCAACGAGGCCAACGCCCCGATCCAGGCCCGGCTGGTCGAGACGCCGCTGGACGAGATCGCCGCCGATCCGGAGCTGGCGAACTATACCGCCAATGCCGGCGCCGCGATCTTCCGCACCTGGTGCGCGCAATGTCACGGCTCGGGCGCGGGCGGGGCCGCGGGCTATCCCTCGCTGCTGGACAACGACTGGCTCTGGGGCGGCTCGCTGGACGAGATCCATACCACGGTCCTGCACGGCATCCGCGATCCCAAGGACGAGGATACCCGCTATTCGGAGATGCCGCGCTTCGGCGCCGACCAGCTTCTGGACAATATCCAGATCCGCCAGGTCGTGAACCATGTGCTGGAACTGGGCGGCCTGCCGCATGACGCGCGGCTCGCGGCCGAGGGGGCGGCGGTCTATGCCGACAACTGCTCGGCCTGCCATGCCGAGGACGGCACCGGCGACCGCAGCCAGGGTGCGCCCGACCTGACCGATGCGGTCTGGCTCTACGGCTCGGACCCGGAGACAATCACCCGGATCGTGCATTCCGGCCCCTTCGGCGTGATGCCGGCCTGGTCGGACCGCCTGTCCGAGGCGGATATCCGCGCCGTCGCCTCCTACGTCCACAGCCTTGGCGGTGGCGAATAACAGATCCCGAGATCCGCGGCCGGGCAACCGGCCCCGGAGGCACCGGCCCCCCGTCCTGTTCGCGCGTTTCCAAGGGGGGCCGGTGTTCATATGAAACGCCAGGCCCTGCGTCCCCTGCAAGCGGCGCGCCCGCTTTTTTCCGGTGGGATGCGACAATGCGGCCCATGCCCCGGCTTTTTCGCCCCGGCTATAAGCCAGCCTGCCCGTGCTTGACGCAGATCAATGCGCCGTCGCGGCGAGGCTCTATACCCGAGCCACGCGAACAGGAGCCAATCATGTCGAATTCCGACATCGACCCGCCACATCTCTATGCCGCCCGCGAGCCGATCTTTCCGCGGCGCGTCCAGGGTTGGTTTCGCAACCTGAAATGGGTCATCATGGCGGTGACCCTGGCGATCTATTACGTCACGCCCTGGTTTCGCTGGGACCGCGGCCCCGGCATGCCCGATCAGGCGGTTCTGGTCGATCTGGCCAATCGCCGCTTCTATTTCTTCTGGATCGAGATCTGGCCGCACGAATTCTATTTCGTCGCCGGCCTGCTGGTCATGGCGGGGCTGGGGCTGTTCCTGTTCACCTCGGCCCTGGGGCGGGTCTGGTGCGGCTATGCCTGCCCGCAGACGGTCTGGACCGACCTGTTCATCCTGACCGAGCGCTGGGTCGAGGGCGACCGCAACGCCCGGTTGCGGCTGTGGAACGCACCCTGGGATGCCAGGAAGCTGCGGCTGCGGCTGGCGAAATGGGCGATCTGGCTGGTGATCGCGCTGGCGACCGGCGGCGCCTGGATCTTCTATTTCACCGATGCGCCGACGCTGCTGGGCAACCTGCTCACCGGCCAGGCCCATCCGGTCGCCTATACCACCATGGCCATCCTGACCGCGACCACCTTCGTCTTCGGCGGCTTCGCGCGCGAGCAGATCTGCATCTATGCCTGTCCCTGGCCGCGCATCCAGGCCGCGATGATGGACGAGGACACGCTGACCGTTGCCTATCGCGACTGGCGGGGCGAGCCGCGCGGCAAGCTGCACAAGGGCGAGGCGACGAAATCCGACGGCGGCGCCAAGGGCGACTGCATCGACTGCATGGCCTGCGTCAACGTCTGCCCGATGGGCATCGACATCCGCGACGGCCAGCAGATGGAATGCATCACCTGCGCGCTTTGCATCGATGCCTGCGACGACGTGATGGACAAGATCGGCAAGCCGCGCGGGCTGATCGACTACATGGCGCTGAAGGACGAGACGGCCGAGCGCGCCGGCGCCGCGCCCAAGCCGCTGATCAAGCACATCCTGCGGCCGCGCACGGTGCTGTATTTCACCCTCTGGGCCGGGATCGGCGTGGCGCTGCTGGTGGCGCTGTTCCTGCGCTCGCCCTTCGACCTGAACGTGACGCCGGTCCGCAACCCGCTTTACGTCACCATGGCCGACGGCGCGATCCGCAACACCTATGCGCTGCGGCTGCGCAACAAGCAGGGGGATGCGCGCGACTTCACCGTCTCGGTCACCGGCCCCGACGGCGCGGTGCCGCAGGGCGTCGGTCTGGTGCTGGAGGGCCTGCCGGGCGCCGGGGTCAGCGTCCCCGCCGACAGCACACATACCCAGCGCCTCTATGTGACCGCCGAAAAGGGCTCGGCGCTGGCCGAGAGTGGACAGAGCGAGTTGACGCTTTGGGTCGAGGATGCCACCGATGGGGTGCGATCCCGGATCGGCACCGTCTTCCATGGAAGGAGCGAATGATGCCCCGCGAACTGACCGGCCGCCATGTGCTGATGATCACCCTTGCCGCCTTCGGCACCATCATCGCGGTGAACCTGTTCATGGCGTTCAAGGCGGTCGGCACCTTCCCGGGACTCGAGGTCAAGAACAGCTATGTCGCCTCGCAGAATTTCGACCGGGAACGCAATGCGCAGGCGGCGCTGAACTGGACGGTGACGCCGGATTACGACGGGCGCGAACTGGTGCTGGCGATCCGCGACGGACAGGGCAACCCGGCCCCGGTCAGCACGCTCGAGGTGACGGTCGGCCGCCCGACCCATCTGCGCGACGACCAGCGCCCGCAATTCACCTATCAGGGCGGGCTGTTCCACGCGCCGCTGGAACTGGCGTCGGGGCTGTGGAACATCCACCTGACCGCCACCGCGCCGGACGGCACGGTCTTCCGCCAGCGCATCGACCATTACCACGGCAGCCGGGTGAACTGAGATGTCGGACGCCGCGCTGCACGACCACGACGCCCGGCTCTCGGCCTGCCCGGCCTGCGATGCCGCACCGCTCGCGCAGCGCATCGCCGGAGCCCGGGGCGGGCAGGACGAGGTCATCCTGTCACTGCCCACCATTCATTGCGCGACCTGCATCACCGATGTCGAGCGGGTGCTGAACCGCCATCCCGGCGTCAGGGATGCGCGGGTCAACCTGACGCTGCGCCGCGTGACCGTGGATGCGCCCGGCCTGACCGCCGAGGAGCTGATCCCCGTGGTCGAGAGCATCGGCTACGAGGCGCATGAGCTCGACCCCGCGGCGCTGTCGGCCAGCGCCGCCGACCGCCAGGGCCGCGACATCCTGATGCGCATCGGCGTGTCGGGCTTTGCGATGATGAACATCATGATCCTGTCGGTTGCCGTCTGGTCGGGGGCCGAGGACGCGACGCGCGACATGTTCCACTGGATTTCCGGTGCCATCGCCCTGCCGACCGTGGCCTTTGCTGGCCAGCCCTTCTTTTCCAGCGCCTGGCGGGCGCTGCGGCATGGCCGGCTGGGGATGGACGTGCCGATCTCGCTGGCGCTGATCCTGGCCAGCGCCATCTCGGTCTACGAGACGCTGCATTCCGGCCATCACGCCTATTTCGACGCGGCGGTGATGCTGTGCTTCTTCCTGCTGATCGGGCGCTATCTCGACTATCGCACCCGCGCCGTCGCCCGTTCCGCCGCCGAGGAGCTGACCGCGCTGGAGGTGCCGCGCGCCTTCCGCATCACCCCGGCCGGCGACGAGCCGGTGCCGGTGGCCGAGCTGCGCCCCGGCGATCTGATCCGCATCCGCCCCGGCGCCCGCATCCCCGCCGATGGCGAGATCGCCGAAGGCAGCAGCGAGATCGACCGCTCGCTCCTGACCGGCGAGAGCATTCCGGTTCCCGCCGGCCCCGGCTTCGCGCTTTCGGCGGGCGAGGCGAACCTGACCGGACCGCTGGTCATGCGGGTGACGGCGGCCGGGCGCGACAGTTCGCTGGCGCGGCTGACGGCGCTGGTGGCGGCGGCGGAATCGGCGCGCGGGCATTACACCGGGCTGGCCGACCGCGCCTCGCGGCTTTATTCGCCGCTGGTGCATCTTCTGGCCTTCTGCAGCTTCCTTGGCTGGTATCTGACCACGCATGACCTGCGGCTGGCGGTGAACGTGGCGGCGGCGGTGCTGATCATCACCTGTCCCTGCGCGCTGGGTCTGGCGGTGCCGGCGGTGATCACCGCGGCCTCGGGCCGACTGTTCCGGCGCGGCATGCTGATCAAGGACGGCACCGCGCTGGAGCGTCTGGCCGAGGTCGATGCCGTGGTCTTCGACAAGACCGGCACCCTGACGCTGGGCGTGCCGCAGTTGGTCTTGCTGGACCCGATCCCGGCGGAGGCCCGGCCCGTGGCGCTGGCCCTGGCGCAGGGTTCGGGGCATCCCTTGTCGCAGGCTCTGGCGCAGGCGCTGGTCGATGCCGGCACCGAGCCCGCCGCGCTGGCCGACCTGCGCGAGGTGCCGGGCTATGGCATTTCCGGCCTGTGGCAGGGGCGCGAGGTGCGGCTGGGCCGTGCCGACTGGCTGGGGGCCGAGCATGGCGACGCGACGCTTTCGGCAAGCTGGCTGTCGCTCGGGCAGGGGGCGCCGATCCGGCTGGAGTTCTCGGACCGGCTGCGGCCAGGGGCCGAGACCTGCGTGGCGCGGCTGCTGGGCTCAGGCCGCCGGGTGATGCTGCTGTCGGGCGATGCCGCGCCGGTGGTCGAGGATCTGGCGCGGCGGCTCGGCATCGCGGAATGGCGGGCCGGCGTCACCCCGGTCGAAAAGGCCGAGACCCTGCGCCGGCTGCGGCAGGAGGGGCTGCATCCGCTGATGGTCGGCGACGGGCTCAACGACACCGCCGCGCTGACCGAGGCGCATGTCTCGATCTCGCCCGCCTCGGCACTGGATGCGGCGCGGACGGCCTCGGATATGGTGCTGATGGGCAGCGACCTGGCCCCGGTTGCCGAGGCGCTGGAACTGGCGCGAAGCGCCCGTGCCCGCATCAAGGAGAATTTCGCCATCTCGCTGATCTACAACATCGTCGCGGTGCCCATCGCCATCGCGGGCTTCGCCACGCCCCTGATGGCGGCGCTGGCCATGTCGCTGAGCTCGATCAGCGTGACGCTGAACGCGCTGCGGCTGCGGTAAAGGGGGGAAGATGGAAATCCTCGGCCTTCTCATTCCGGTCTCGCTGGGGCTTGGCGGGCTTGGCCTCCTGGCCTTCATCTGGTCGCTGCGCGGCCGGCAATACGACGATCCCAAGGGCGATGCCGAACGGATCCTCAGCCCGGAATGGGACGATCATCCGAAACCGTGATGCCGGGCTGCGGCCTGGGTCCGCGGTCACGGCCTTGTTGGCTTGCATTGTCACCGCCGAAAGGCCAATCAGGCGCGAGCCAACAGACAGGTGAGCGATGGCCAGTCCCGCCCCGTTTTCGCGTTACGAATTCCTGATCGCCTGGCGCTATCTGCGCGCCCGCCGCGCCGAGGGCGGGGTCAGCGTGATGACCTGGATCAGCCTGATCGGCATCACCCTGGGCGTCATGGCGCTGATCACCACCCTGGCCGTGCGCGCCGGCTTTCGCGCCGATTTCGTCGATACCATCCTGGGCGCCAACGCCCATAGCACGGTCTATTACGCGCCCACGCAGATCTATAACGAACTGACCGAAGAGACCTATGTCACCCCCGGCCGGATCGAGGATTACGAGGCGCTGGCCGCGAAGATCGCGCAGATCCCCGGCGTGACCCGCGCGGTTCCGGCGGTTCGCGCGCAGGTCATGGCGCGGCAGGGCGATGCCATGGGGGTGGGCGACGTCTACGGCATCACGCTGGAGGCGCTGAAATCCATGCCGGGCATCGCCGACCCGGAACGCGCTGCCGGCGATCCCGAGGATTTCGACAAGGGCATCGCCATCGGCGTCGGCATGGCGCGCGATCTGGGCATCGGGGTTGGCGACCGGCTGCAACTGGTCGCGCCCGAGGGTGCCAGGACCGCCTTCGGCACCACCCCGCGCATCGAGGCCTATGAGGTGGTCTATATCTTCTCGGCCGGGCGCTACGACGTGGACAAGGCGCGCATCTACATGCCCATGGCCGAGGCGCAGACCTTCTTCAACCGCGAGGGCGTCGCCGACGAGATCGGGGTCTTCGTCGCCGATCCCGAGCGGGTCGACGACTGGACCCTGCCGCTTTTGCAGGCGGCGGGCGAGCGCGGGCAGGTCTGGACCTGGCGCGACGCCTCGGGCTCGTTCCTGGCGGCGCTCGACATGGAGGATGACGTGATGTTCGTCATCCTGTCGATCCTGGTGCTGATCGCCTCGATGAACATCACCTCGGGGCTGATCATGCTGGTCAAGAACAAGGGCCGCGACATCGGCATCCTGCGCACCATGGGCCTGACCGAGGGCGCGGTGCTGCGGGTCTTCTTCCTTTGCGGCGCCTTTACCGGGGTGATCGGCACCCTCGCCGGCGTGGTGCTGGGCGTGGCGCTGTCGCTGAACGTCGACCATATCATGGCGGCGCTGAACGCCCTGACCGGCGGCAATGCCTGGCAGCCCGAGGTGCGCGGCATCTACCAGCTCACCGCCGATCTGCGGGCCTGGGACATCTTCCGCGCGGCGGCCCTGTCGCTGGCCCTGTCCTTCATCGTCACCATCTTTCCCGCGCGCCGCGCCGCGCGCATGAATCCGGTCGAGGCGCTGCGCTATGAATGACGTCCTGGTTCTGGAAGGGATTTCCAAGACTTACGGCATCGGGGGTCCCGCGCCGGTGCCGGTTCTGGACCGGCTGTCGCTGCGCGTCGGCCGGGGCGAGGTGGTGGCGCTGGTCGCCCCCTCGGGCGCCGGCAAGTCCACGCTGCTGCATATTGCCGGCCTGCTGGACATGCCCGATGCGGGGCGGGTGGCGATCAATGGCCGCGACATGGCCGGGCAAAGCGACCGGGCGCGGACCGAGGCGCGGCGCGAACAGCTGGGTTTCGTCTATCAGTTCCACCACCTGCTGCCGGAATTCTCGGCCGCGGAGAATATCGTCCTGCCGCAACTGGCCAACGGCATCGCCCGGGGCGCGGCGCGGGCGCGGGCGCTGGACCTGCTGGGCCGGGTCGGGCTGTCGCATCGCGGGGATCACCGGCCGGCGCAGCTGTCCGGGGGCGAGCAGCAGCGGGTGGCCTTCTGCCGGGCGTTGGCGAACCAGCCCTCGCTGCTTCTGGCGGACGAGCCGACGGGGAACCTGGACCCCGCGACCTCGGACAAGGTCTTCGACGTGCTGATGGCGCTGGTGCGCGAAACCGGTCTTGCGGCGCTGATCGCCACGCATAACATGGAACTGGCCGGGCGCATGGACCGGGTGATCCGGCTGGGCAGCTGAGCCATGCGGGACGCCGGATGTGCTTGGCAAAGGGGGCGCCGATGCGGGTGATGGCGGCGATCTGCGCCTGTTCGCTGGCGGCTCCGGCCTCGGCGGACCCGTTCGAGCAATTCGGCACGGCGATGAAATACGGCCTGCCGCTGGCGGCTGCAGTCTGCGCGGCGGATCAGGGCCGGCTTGAGGATTTCGCCGTCCGCGGTGTGCTGCAGGCGGCGCTGGTCTGGGGGATGAAGGAATTCTTCGACGGTGCGCCGGTCTCGCGCCGGCCCTCGGGCGGGGGCAAGGGTTTCCCCTCGGGCCATACGGCGGCGGCCTTCTTCGGCGCCGCGGACCTGGCCGGGAAATGCTTCGACGACCGGCCCGGGGCCGGGGCGCTGGCCTATGGCGCGGCGGGGATGACCGGCTGGAGCCGCGTCCATGCGGGCGAGCATACGCCCGCGCAGGTCTGGACCGGGGCGCTGATCGGGATCAGATTCGGCGCGGCGAGCTTCGGGATCGGAACCGACGGAGCGAGCTTCTCGGTCGGGATGCGGTTTTGAGGCCTTAGCCGTCATTCGGCCGTTACCATCCGACAGCTATGTCGTCCCTTGATCCAGGGAGGCGCGATGTCTGACCTCGAACATCTTATGCAAGCGGCGCTGAACCTCGCAGAGCTCGGGGCGCAGATTTCTGCCAAAGCATGGGGCGGTGACCTTGCCGTGACCTACAAAGCCGATGGCTCGTCACTGACGCAGGCCGACCTGTCCATCGAGGCTCTATGGCGAGAGCGGATCAAACGGCAATTCCCTTCGCACGGCATTCTGGGCGAGGAATACGGTTCCGACACAGGAAGCAGCGCCTTCACCTGGGTGCTCGATCCGATCGACGGAACACGCCAGTTCGGGACGGGGCTGTTGAACTTCGCATCGCTGATAAGCCTGTGCCGGGACGGTCTGCCGGTTCTGGGTATCATCGACTTGCCGATGCCGGACGCGCGTTACGTGGCGGCGGAGGGGAAAGGCACCACATTCGCCGGCCGGACTGTCCGCAGCAGCATGCGCCGCAACATGGCGGAGGCCGTGGTCAGCCTTGCCAACCCTGACAGCTTCCGGGGCGAGAGCGCCGCAGGATACCAGAATTTCCGCTCGGCGGGGCGGGTGAGGGTCTTTGACGGCGGCGCTCCCGCATATGGTGCGCTTGCCAGAGGACTCATCGACATTTGCCTCAACGGCGATGATCTGGACGCCTACGACATTTGCGCCCTGTGCCCCGTGGTGCAGGAAGCCGGAGGCAAGATTACCGACTGGAAGGGACGGTCACTGTCATTCGCTTCGAGTGGAGCCATCGTCGCCAGTGCCTCCCCCGAACTCCATGCAAAGGTTTTGGATCGGCTCTTGCCGAATGGCTGACCGTCCGCTTCGTCCCGCATAGCCCGACAAGGCGATCCCGACCTTCCTGCTCGAACGATCCCCTACGCCGCGCGGGGGCCTGCCAGGATCACCATCGCCCCCAGCACGCAGAGCGCGCCGCCAAGCAGATCCCAGCGCGTCGGCACCTGGCCCTCGGTCAGCCAGAGCCAGCCAAGCGAGGCGACGACGTAGATGCCGCCATAGGCCGCATAGGCGCGGCCGGCGAAATCGGTATCGACCCGCGTCAGCAGAAAGGCGAAGGCGGCCAGCGACAGCATTCCCGGCACCAGCCAGAGCGGCGATTTCCCCAGCCGCAGCCAGGCCCAGAAGGCGAAGCAGCCGGCGATCTCGGCCAGCGCCGCCAGGACATAGACCGCAATCGGGGCGGCCAGGATCACACGTCCAGTTCCTCGGTATCGGCGAACTGGGCATTCTCCTGGATGAACTGGAAGCGCAGCTCGGGCTTCTTGCCCATCAGCCGCTCGACCAGATCGCCGGTCTCGCCGCCTTCCTCCTCGTCGATCGAGACGCGGATCAGCTTCCGCGTCCTGGGGTTCATCGTCGTGTCCTTCAGGTCCTTGGCATCCATCTCGCCCAGGCCCTTGAAACGCTGCACGTCGATCTTGCCCTTGCCGCCCAGGCCCTTGGCAAGCATCGCCTCCTTCTCGGCATCGTCGGCGACATAGACGCGATGGGCGCCTTGCGTCAGCCGGTAGAGCGGCGGGCAGGCCAGATACAGATGCCCCTTGTCGATCAGCGGCCGCATCTGGGTGAAGAAGAAGGTCATCAGCAGGCTGGCGATATGGGCGCCGTCGACATCCGCATCGGTCATGATGATGATCTTGTCATAGCGCAGATCGTCGATGTTGAATTTCGAGCCCATGCCGACGCCAAGCGCCTGGCAGAGATCCGAGATTTCCTGATTGGACCCGAGCTTGGAGGAGGCCGCGCCCAGCACGTTCAGGATCTTGCCGCGCAGGGGCAGCAGCGCCTGGGTGGTGCGCTCGCGCGCCATCTTGGCGCTGCCGCCCGCCGAATCGCCCTCGACGATGAAAAGCTCGGTGCCCTCGCGATTGGTGGCCGAGCAATCGACCAGCTTGCCGGGCAGGCGCAGCTTTTTGGTCGCCGACTTGCGGGCGGTTTCCTTTTCCTGCCGGCGGCGCAGCCGTTCCTCGGCCCGCAGCACCAGGAAATCCAGGATGGCGCCGGCCGATTTCGTATCCGCCGCCAGCCAGTTGTCGAAATGGTCGCGCACCGCGCCCTCGACCAGCCGCGCCGCCTCGGTGGTGGCCAGCCGGTCCTTGGTCTGGCCGACGAACTCCGGCTCGCGGATGAAGCAGGAGACCAGCGCGCAGCCGCCCGCCAGCAGGTCGTCGCGGGTGATCTGCGCCGCCTTCTTGTTGCTGACCCGCTCGCCATAGGCGCGGATGCCGCGCAGGATCGCCGACCAGAAGCCGGCCTCATGCGTGCCGCCCTCGGGCGTGGGCACGGTGTTGCAATAGGACTGGATGAAGCCGTCGCGCGACGGCGTCCAGTTGATCGCCCAGTCCACCTTGCCGGGCGTGTTGAACTTTTCCTTGAAATCGACGCTGCCGGCAAAGGGCCGGTCGGCATAGGTCGAGGCATTGCCCAGAACCTCGGTCAGGTAGTCTGCCAGGCCGCCGGGAAAGTGGAAGCTGGCCTCCAGCGGCGTCTCGCCGTCGTCGATCTCGGATTTCCAGCGGATCTCGACGCCCGAGAACAGATAGGCCTTGGACTTGACCATGCGCAGCAGCCGCGCCGGCTTGAAGCGGTGATGGCCGAAGATCTGCTCGTCGGCATGGAAGGTGACGGTGGTGCCGCGCCGGTTCGGGGCGGCGCCGACCTTCTCGACCGGGCCAAGCGGCAGCCCGCGCGAGAAACGCTGCTCGTAAAGCTCGCGGTTGCGGGCGACCTGCACCACCATGCTGTCCGACAGCGCATTGACCACCGAGGCGCCGACGCCGTGCAAGCCGCCCGAGGTCTGATAGGCGTCGCCCGAGAACTTGCCGCCGGCATGCAGCGTGCACAGGATCACCTCCAGCGCCGATTTGCCGGGGAATTTCGGATGCGGGTCGATGGGGATGCCGCGGCCGTTGTCGCGGATGATGACCGAGTAATCGGCCAGCAGCTCGACCTCGATGCGGGTGGCGTGGCCGGCCACCGCCTCGTCCATCGAGTTGTCGAGGATTTCGGCCACCAGGTGATGCAGCGCGCGTTCGTCGGTGCCGCCGATATACATGCCCGGACGCTTGCGGACCGGCTCCAGCCCTTCGAGCACCTCGATCGAGGAGGCCGAATAGCTTTCGGAAGCCTTATCCGCGGCGGGGAAGAGATCGTCGGCCATGACACCTGCTCGTCTTGTTCTTCTGGGGCGCGGTTATCTCATGCCCGACGGGGCGGGGGCAAGGGAAAGTGGATCGGCGGCGGTGCACCGCAAGGGGTGGCGTGAGAATATGAACAATTTGTGCAAAATTCCTGACGATCTTGATGCGGATCAAGGCCGAGACCCGAATCCTGTGGCAAGCTTTCAATGTCTGGAAATGGCACAGGGAGCGAGGGATATGGACCGTGACCCGATCTTGAGCGGAACCCTGGTCACATCGGCGGGTAGCGAGTCTTCTGTGGCTGAGGCGGGGAAGGCAGAGCAATCCGCCGCCCCGCCTTTTGTCTTGCCGGACGGGCCCGGCAGCGGCGGGCCGAAAAGCTTTCCCAGCCTTGACCCGGACGCGATCCGGCTGGCTTTCGAGACCGGACGCTATCCCTATCCGCGCCGCATGGGGCGCGTCGCCTATGAGCGGGAAAAGGCCCGGCTGCAGGCGGAACTGCTGAAGGTGCAGATCTGGGCGCAGGAGACGGGGCAGAAATTCGTCATCCTCTTCGAGGGGCGTGACGCCGCCGGCAAGGGCGGCACGATCAAGCGCTTCATGGAGCATCTGAACCCGCGTTTCGCCCGGGTGGTGGCGCTGAACAAGCCCTCGGAGGTCGAGCGCGGGCAATGGTTCTTCCAGCGCTACATCCAGCACCTGCCGACAGCCGGCGAAATGGTGTTCTACGACCGCAGCTGGTACAACCGCGCCGGGGTCGAGCGGGTGATGGGCTTCTGCTCGCCGGTCGATTACCTGGAATTCATGCGTCAGGCGCCGGAGTTCGAGCGCATGCTGGTCCGCTCGGGCATCCGGCTTTACAAATACTGGTTCTCGGTCACCCGCGACGAGCAGCGCGCCCGTTTCAAGGCGCGCGAGACCGACCCGCTGAAGCGCTGGAAGCTGTCGCCCATCGACCTGGCCTCGCTGGACAAATGGGACGACTACACCGAGGCGAAGGAGGCGATGTTCTTCTATACCGACACCGCCGACGCGCCCTGGACCATCGTCAAGTCGAACGACAAGAAACGCGCGCGGCTGAACTGCATGCGGCATTTCCTGTCGACGCTGGATTATCCCGACAAGGATCCGGCCATCGCGGCGGCGCCCGATCCGCTGATCGTCGGCCATGCCAGCCATGTGATCCACTCGGCCGAGCATATCCTCGGCACGTCCCTGCATCCCGACCGCCGGCGATCCGCGCCGCCCTTGGGCTAGGGAACGGCGGGCCCGGGACCGGAAGCCGGGTCACTCGGGCTCGGCCAGCCGCTCCTGCCACATCTTGCGAAAGGCCGGGCGGGCCTGGCAATCGGTCAGCCATGCGGAGACGGCGGGGAATTGCTCCATCAGCGCGCCATGACCCTGGGCATAGCGCAGGATCTCGGCCAGGTTGAGGTCGGCCACGGTGAAGCGGCCGCCGACCATATGGCCGTGGCGGGCAAGGTGGTCCTCGAGCACGCTCAGCGGCCGGACCAGCCGTTCGGCCGCATTGGCGACCGTCGCCTGGGCCGTGCCGGATTGCGCCTGACCCTTGCCGTGGTTGAACAGGATGGCCAGCGCATCCGGCTCGACGGTGGTGCAGGCGTAGAAGCTCCATTGCAGCATCAGCGCGTCCTCGACGGCATCGGCCGGGCCGAAGGGCTGGCCGTATTTCCGCGCCAGATGCAGCGTGCAGGCCAGCGATTCCGACAGCACCAGGTCGCCGTCCTGGATTACCGGGACGGCGCCGGCGGGCGAAAGCTTCAGGAAGCTCTCGGAACGGGTGTTCAGGGGCGCGTCCGGCGCATCGGGTTCGGCCAGGCGATAGGCCTGGATCACCGGGACCTGCTTGAAGGGAATGCCGAGCTCGTGGCACAGCCAGATGATGCGCGAGGCGCGCGAGCGGGTGACGCCATAGACGGTCAGCATGGGCTCTCTCCTGGTTCCGGCGCGAGCTTAGGCGCGTTCAGAGCACCTGGGCAAGATAGCGCATCATATTGCCGCCCATGACCTTGGCGATCTGCTGGTCGCTCAGCCCCGCATCCAGCAGCGCCTGGGTCAGCGCGGCCAGATGCGCGGCGTCGAAGGGCGCATCGACCGAGCCGTCGTAATCCGAGCCCAGCGAGACGTGATCCTCGCCCACCAGCGCGATGGCGGCCTGGATGGCGCCGGCAATGTCGGCCGGGGTCTTGCCGCAGACCACGTCGGCCCAATAGCCGATGCCGATCAGCCCGCCCTTTTCGGCGATGGCCTTCAGCAGCGCGTCCTCCAGGTTGCGCGGGCTGGGGCAATGGCCATGGACGCCGGTATGCGACAGGATGGGCTGCGTGCCCGGAATGGCCAGCACGTCGCGCACCACTTCCGGGCTGGCATGGGCCAGGTCGATGATCATGCGCTTGGCCATCATCTCTTCGACCACCTGCCGGCCGAAGGGCGTCAGCCCCGAGCCGCTGCCGCCTTCGCCATGCAGGCTGCCCCCGAGCTCGTTGTCGAAGAAATGCGTCAGTCCCAGCAGGCGGAAGCCGGCGCCGTAAAGCACCTGCAAATTGGCGATATTGCCCTCGAGCGGGTGGCCGCCCTCGGTCCCCAGCAGGGCGCCCAGGGTCTTGGCGCCGTTCTGCCGCGCCTCGAGCAGGGTCTGCAGATCCTCGGCCGAGCGGATCAGCATCAGCTGTTCCGGCGCTCGTTCGGCGGCCCGGCGCAAGGCGGCGGCCTGGACCAGCGCACGCTCCTTCAGGCTGAACCAGCTGGGCAGCGGGCGCAGTTGGCCGATGAAGAGCGGCGTGATGTTGTCCGGCGCTTCGGCGGAGTTCCTGCTGTAATTCTGGCCGCGCGGGCTTTTGGTCACGGTGGTGAAGACCTGCAGCGCGACATTGCCCTGGACCAGCCGCGGGATGTCGGTATGACCGCGGTCGGCGCGCTTGAGCAGGTCGCGATCCCACAGCAGCGCGTCGGAATGCCAGTCGCCGATCACCAGCCGCTGGTGCAGCGCCTCCGCCTGGGTCGAGACGGGCCAGCCCCCGGCCGGCATAGTCACCGGATTCAGGCGGCGCTCGACGAAACCCGGTCCCCAGATCGCCACCGCGATGGCGGCCAGCACCGCCAGTCCCAGAAGGCCCAGGATGATGCGACGGATCATGCGGATCATGCCGTTCCCTTTTCCCTGTTTGCCGGCAGGATAGGCCGGTCGCGCGTTTCAGGCGACGGAAAACTGTCGCAAACGCAATTCCTCGATGCTCTCGGAGGAAGAGGGGCTCCGCCCCATCCCTTCGGGATTCCCCGGGATATTTGGACAAGAAAGAAGCAAAACCCGGCTTCCCGGCTTCTTCCTTGCATAAATATCCTCGGGGGGTCCGGGGGGCGAAGCGCCCCCGGCCGCGACGGATCAGCCCTCCATGGCCTCGAGCTCGTCGATGAAGCCTTCGATCATGGACAGGCCCTTGTCCCAGAAGGCCGGATCGGAAGCATCGAGGCCGAAGGGTGCCAGCAGCTCCTTGTGATGGCGCGAGCCGCCCGCCGCCAGCAGGTCGAAATATTTCGCCTGGAAGTCGTGCAGCCCGTCCTCGTAGGCGGCATAGAGCGCGTTCACCAGCCCGTCGCCGAAGGCATAGGCATAGACGTAGAAGGGCGAATGCACGAAATGCGGCACATAGGTCCAGAAGGTCTCGTAGCCCGGCATGAACTCGAAGGCGTCGCCCAGCGATTCCGCCTGCACCGACATCCAGAGCGCATTGATGTCGTCCGGCGTCAGCTCGCCCCTGGCGCGGGCGGCGTGCAGCTTGCATTCGAAGTCGTAGAAGGCGATCTGGCGCACCACCGTGTTGATCATGTCCTCGACCTTGCCGGCAAGCAGCGCCTTGCGCAGCGCCTTGTCGGCGGTCCTCGCCAGCAGGGCGCGGAAGGTCAGCATCTCGCCGAAGACCGAGGCAGTCTCGGCCAGGGTCAGCGGCGTCGCGGCCAGCAATTCGCCCTGCGCCGCTGCCAGCCGCTGGTGCACGCCATGGCCCAGTTCATGCGCCAGCGTCATCACGTCGCGCGGCTTGCCCAGGTAGTTCAGCAGCACATAGGGATGCACCGTCGTCACGGTCGGATGGGCGAAGGCGCCCGGCGCCTTTCCGGGCTTCACCGCCGCGTCGATCCAGCCCTTGTCGAAGAAGGGCTGCGCCAGTTCCGCCAGTTTCGGCGAGAAGCCGGCATAGGCGTCCAGCACGGTCGCCTGCGCCTCGGTCCAGGGGATCAGGCGGGGGCTTTCACTGGGCAGCGGCGCGTTGCGATCCCAGATCTGCAGCTTGTCGAGGCCGAGCCAGCGGGCCTTGAGCCGGTAGTAGCGATGCGACAGGCGCGGATAGGCGGCGGTGACGGCGTCGCGCAGCGCCTCGACCACTTCGGGCTCGACATGGTTCGACAGGTGGCGCGCGGTCTGCGGCGTCGGCATCTTGCGCCACTTGTCCTCGATGGCCTTTTCCTTGGCCAGCGTGTTGTGGATGCGGGAGAAGAGCTTGACGTTCCGGCCGAAGACCTCGGCCAGGGCGCGGGCGCCGGCCTCGCGCCGGCCGCGGTCGTGGTCGGTCAGCAGGTTCAGCGTGGCCTCCAGCCCCAGTTCCTCGCCCGCCACGTCGAAGGTCAGGCCCGCCGTGGTCTCGTCGAAGAGCCGGTTCCAGGCAGCGGCGCCGACCACGGAATTGTCGTGCAGGAATCGTTCCAGCTCGTTCGAGAGCTGGTAGGGGCGCATGGCGCGCATGCGGTCGAAGACCGGCTTGTAGCGCGCCGGGCCGTTCGGGGCGGCGAAGACCTCGTCATAGCGCGCGTCCGGGATGCGGTTGAATTCCAGGCTGAAGAACACGAGCTTGGTGGTGGCGACCGTGATGCGGTCCTGCAGGTCGCCCATCTGCTTTGCGCGCGCCGCGTCGGTGGTGTTCTGGTAGTAGCGCAGCCCGGCATAGGACATGATCCGCCCGGCCAGGATGTCGATCTGCTGGTAGCGTTCGATGCAGTCCAGCATCTTGCCGGGGTCCAGCGAGGCCAGCTTGCCTTCGTAATCGCGGGCGAAGCTGCAGCAGGCCTGCTCCACCGCTTCGAGATCGCGGGTCAGCGCGGGCGAATCGGGGGTGGGGTAAAGATCGCTCAGGTCCCATTCCGGCAGCGCGCCCAGATCGGGGGTTTCGGCTGCGACGGGCAGGGCGTTCTCGTCGCGCGGCAGGATGCGGTCCAGGGGGCGGCGGGCGGAAATCGTCATGGTCGGTCCTTTCATATGGTCAAGATGTGACCTCTGAACGGCCGGGCTGCAACCCGTTCGATAGGCGGAATTGCCCGCGCCGCCCCGCTTCAGGCCGCGGCGGAAGCGGCGAAATGGGCGATCGCGGCCTCGATGAAGCGGCTGCGGACGGGGTCGCGCTCCATCATCGGCTCGTGCCGGCAATCGGACAGTTCCAGCAGCCTGGCGCCGGGCCAGGCTGCGGCGCGGCTGCGGATGGCCCGGGGCGAGACGATCCTTTCGCAGTCGCCGAGCGCGATCAGCGCCGGCAGGGCCGGGGCGGGCAGGGCGGCGAGGCGGCGGCATTCCAGCAAGGCGGCGCGCAGCCAGTCGTTGCTGGCGCCCCCGACCGAGATGTCGGGCCAGGTCGCGGCCTCGGCCACCAGCCGGCCCCAGCGCCGGGCGTCATGGGTCAGCAGGTTGTCGTGGAACGGGTCCAGCAGCACGAAGCTTTCCTCGCCCCCCGAACCGGGGGCGGGATGCCCGCCCCGGCCAAGGCGGCACAGGGTGGCGGCAAGGGCCATTGCCGCCGCCTCGGGCACGCGGCGCAGGTTGATGCCCCACATCGGGGCCGAGAAGACCGCGCTTTGCACCGGCAGTCCGGCTTCGAGCGCGGCAAGGCCGATGGTGCCGCCCATGGAATGCGCCAGCAGATGCCAGGGCCGGGGCAGGTCCAATTCCTGCGCCGCGACCACCAGCTCGACCACGTCGCGCTGGTAATCGGCGAAGCTGCCGATATGGCCGGGCCGGACATTGGCCTGCAGCCGGTCGGACATGCCCTGCCCGCGCCAGTCCAGCGCCAGCACGTCCAGCCCGACGGCGTTCAGGTCCGCCGCGACCTCGCCGTATTTTTCCAGGTATTCGGTGCGGCCTGGGAACAGCAGCACCGTCCCCGAGGCGCCCCCCGCCGCCCAATGCGCCGCGCGCAGCCGCACCCCGTCCTCGGCCCGCAGCCAGAAGGCGCGGGCCGTGGGGATGGGGTCGCCGGGCAGCGTGTTGAAGGGTGCGGGCTTCATCGCTTACGAGAGCAGCGCCCCGAGCTTCATCGCCGTGCCCATCGAGCCGTCCACCCGCAGCTTGCCGGTCATGAAGGCGGTGGTGGGGTTCACGTCGCCCGAAAGCAGGCCCTCGAAGGTTTCGCGGCTGGCGGTCAGGGTCACCTCGGCCTCGTCATCGCCGGCGCGGGCGCCCTCGGCGTCGATATAGACCGAGCCCTCGCCCTCGATGACGAATTTGGCGGTGCCGTCGAAGCCCTTGGCCTTTTCGTCCAGCGCGGCCACGGCGGCCTCGACCACTTTGCTCATTCTCGATCTCCTGTTCTCGTGTCTGGAATTAGACGATGGGGAAAGTTACATGGTGAATATGCTTTTGCCAGTCCCCCATTTCCATCGTGCCGTTGCGGCAGCGCTTCTGCTGGGGCTGACCGGCTTCGCCGGCGCGCAGCCGGGGCAGGCCGCGCCCCTGGCGCAGGTCCCCCAAGCGATACCTGTTCAGGACGAGGGGCCGCAAGAAAATTCTCCTGAAAATGAGGGCGATCCGGCACCGGAAAGCCCGCTGTCCGAACCCGCCGCCCCTTCGGAGCCCACGGCCGAGGCGCGGCTGCGCGAGCGCGAGGATCTGGACCTGCTGTTTGCCGAGCTGGCCCAGCCGGGCGGCGAGACCTGGGCCCGGGCCGAGACCGACATCCTGCGCATCTGGTCGCGCTCGGGATCGGCGGCGATGGACCTGCTTTACAAGCGCGGCGAGGCGGCGCTGGATGCGGGCGACACCGCCACCGCCATCGGCCACCTGACGGCGCTGACCGATCACGCGCCGGATTTCGCGGCCGGCTGGTATCTGCGCTCGATCGCCTTTTACCTGGATGGCGATTTCGGCCCGGCCCTGGCCGATCTGGGCGAGGTGCTGCGGCTGGAGCCGCGCCATTTCGGCGCGCTGACCCAGCTTGGCACGATTCTGGAAGAGCTGGGCGACGACCGCGACGCGCTGGAGGCCTTTCGCCGGAGCCTGGAGATCCATCCCCATCAACAGGATGCGCAGGACGCCGTGCTGCGCCTTGAACAGAAACTGCAGGGCATGGACGCCTGATGAACGACAGATCGCGGGTCACGGCCGTCCTCGGCCCGACCAATACCGGCAAGACGCATTACGCCATCGACCGGATGCTGGCGCATCGCACGGGGGTCATCGGCCTGCCGCTGCGCCTGCTGGCGCGCGAGGTCTATGACCGCATCGTCAAGGCGCGCGGCCCCTCGGTGGTGGCGCTGGTGACGGGCGAGGAGCGCATCGTCCCCGAACGCGTGCAATACTGGGTCGCCACCACCGAGGCCATGCCCGAGGTCGGCGCCGATTTCGTCGCCATCGACGAGATCCAGCTTTGCGCCGATCCCGAGCGCGGCCACGTCTTCACCGACCGGCTGCTGAACATGCGGGGCCTGCACGAAACGCTGCTGCTGGGCAGCGACACCATGCGCCCGGCCATCGCCGCCCTGGTGCCGCAGGCGCAGTTCATGCGGCGCGAGCGGTTCTCGGCGCTCGGCTGGGCCGGCTCGAAGAAGATCAGCCGGATGCCGCCGCGCTCGGCCATCGTCTGCTTCTCGGTCGAGGAGGTCTATGCCACGGCCGAGTTGATCCGCCGCCAGAAGGGCGGCTGCGCCGTGGTGATGGGGGCGCTGTCGCCCCGGACCCGCAACGCCCAGGTCGCCATGTATCAGCAGGGCGAGGTGGATTACCTGGTCGCCACCGACGCCATCGGCATGGGGCTGAACCTCGACATCCGCCACGTCGCCTTTTCCGCCACCGAGAAATTCGACGGCCGTCGCTATCGCCCGCTGTTCCCGCACGAGCTGGGCCAGATCGCCGGCCGCGCCGGACGGCATACCGAACCGGGCACCTTCGGGGTCACCGGCGATGCCGGCCCGCTGGAGGAGGGGCTGATCGAGGCCATCGAGACCCACCGCTTCCAGCCCATCAGCCGGCTGATGTGGCGCAATGCGGCGCTGGAATTCGGCACGGTCGAGCGCCTGCTGCAAAGCCTCGAGACGCAGCCGCAATCGGAATGGCTGGCGCGCGGGCGCGAGGCGGACGATATTCGCGCGCTCAAGGCGCTGTCCGCCATGCCCGAGATCCGCGACAGGGTGTCGCACCCCCGCGACGTGCGGCTGCTCTGGGACGTCTGCCGCATCCCGGATTTCCGCGCCATCTCTCCGGTCGAGCATGCGACGCTGCTGGCACGGATCTTCGGCTTCCTGCGCGAGGGCGGCGTGCCCGGCGACTGGCTGGAAGGGCAGATCCGGCGCATCGACCGGATTCAGGGCGACATCGACACATTGTCGAAACGATTGGCATATATACGGACATGGACCTATGTTGCCCAGCGTTCCGGCTGGGTTTCGGACGAAAGTCATTGGCGTGCCGAGACGCGCGCGGTAGAAGATCGGTTGTCGGATGCGTTGCACGCGGCTCTGACGCAAAGATTCGTGGACCGGCGCACATCCGTGCTGCTGCGCCGGCTCAAGCAGAAGGAGAGCCTTTTGGCCGAGGTGAATGACAAGGGCGAAGTGACGGTCGAGGGCGAGTTCGCCGGCCGTCTGGAGGGCTTCCGCTTCCACGCCGATCCGAGCGCAACCGGGGACGAGGCGCGCATGCTGAGCCGCGCTGCCTATGAGGCGCTGCGCCCCGAGTTCCATCTGCGCGCCGACCGCTTCTACAACGCGCCGGATACCGAGCTGGACTTCACCGAACAGGGCGGCCTGATGTGGGGCAGCTCGGCGGTGGGCAAGCTGGTCAAGGGCGCCGAGGCGCTGAAGCCCGGCGTCGAGCCCTTCGTCGACGAGGAGGCCGGTCCCGAGATCGCCGAAAAGGTGCGCCGGCGGCTGCAGCATTTCATCGACCGCAAGGTCGCCACCCTGTTCGAGCCGCTGCTGGCGCTGAAGAACGACGAGACGCTGGGTGGCCTGGCGCGCGGCTTCGCCTTCCGCCTGGTCGAGTCGCTGGGCGTCCTGCCCCGCGAGGGCGTTGCCGCCGAGGTCAAGGAGCTGGACCAGGAGGCGCGCGGCCTGTTGCGCAAGCATGGCGTGCGCTTCGGCCAGTTCACCATCTTCCAGCCGGCGCTGCTGAAGCCGGCGCCGACCCGGCTGCGGCTGGTGCTCTGGGGCCTGGACCAGGGCCTGTCGGAGTTCCCCGAAAGCCCGCCTCCCGGTCTGGTGACGATCCCGAACCTGCCGGATGTGCCCAAGGGCTATTACACGCTCTCGGGCTATCACCCGGCGGGCGAGCGGGCGATCCGCATCGACATGCTGGAGCGGCTGGCCGACATGCTGCGCACCCAGGACAGCCGCGGCGGCTTCGAGGCGACGGCGGACATGCTGTCGATCACCGGCATGACGCTGGAGCAGTTCTCGGGCCTGATGCAGGGGCTGGGCTATCGCGCCGAGCGGGGCGAGCGGCCCAAGGCCCGCGCCGAGGCCGCGCCCGCCGCCGAGCCGGCGCCGGAAGAGGCCGATCACGAGCATCCGCTGACCGAGGAGGAAAGCGTGCTCGCCGCCGAGACCCGCGCCAAATGGGAGGCCGAGCAGGCCGCCCGCAAGGCCGCCGAGGCCGAGGCGGCGGCCGAGGCCGGGGAGCAGGCCGAGGAAGCGCCCGCGCCCGAGATGGAGGTGTTCTACACCTTCACCTGGGCGCCGCGTCCGCGCGGCGGCCAGCGCCGTCCCGAACGGGGCGATCGTCAGGGCCAGGGCCAGGGCCAGCCGCGTCCGCAGGGCGAGCGCGGCCCGCGCCGCGAGCGCGAGGCGGGTCAGGAGAACCGCCGCGAGGGCAAGCCCTTCGAGGGCAAGCCGCGCGGCGAACGGGGCGACCGGCCCGAGCGTGGCCCGAAGGGCAAGCCGCGCCATGACGGTCCCAAGAGCTTCGAGGCCCGCCCGCCGCGTGCCGAGAAACAGGCCGATCCGGACAGCCCCTTCGCCATTCTCGCCGCGCTCAAGAACAAGACGTGAGCGTCGAAGGCGCCGGCGCCATCCGGCTCGACCGCTGGCTGCATCACGCGCGGCTGTTCAAGACCCGCACCCTGGCCGCCGATGCCATCGGCGCCGGGGGAATCCGGGTGAACGGCCAGCCCTGCAGCAAGCCGGCGCAGGCGCTGCGGGGCGGCGATACCGTCACCGTCTCGGCCTATGGCCGGGTGCGGGTGCTGCGCGTGCTGCTGCTGGGCGAGCGGCGCGGCCCCGCCAGCGAGGCGGCCACGCTTTACGAGGAGCTCTAGCCCCGTCGCGGGGGAACCCGGTTCCGCGCCGCGCCCCGGCGGCGGAACGCCGTCCCGGGCCGGCCCGGCGCGGGCCGCATCGCCGTCTTTTCGCCCGCGGCGGCCTTGAATGATGGCGGCGGCGGGCGTAACTAGCCGATCAGGAAACAGGAATATCGCGCCATGACCTATGTCGTCACCGAAAACTGCATCATGTGCAAATACACCGACTGCGTCGAGGTGTGTCCCGTGGACTGTTTCTATGAAGGCGAGAACACGCTGGTCATCCATCCCGATGAATGCATCGATTGCGGCGTCTGCGAACCGGAATGCCCGGCCGATGCGATTCGCCCCGATACCGAACCCGACATGGAGAAATGGGTCGAGTTCAACCGCAAATATGCCGAGTCCTGGCCGGTGATCACCCGCAAGAAGGACCCGATGCCCGGCTATCAGGAGATGGACGGCCAGCCCGGCAAGCTTGAGAAATACTTCTCGGAAGCCCCGGGCGAGGGCGATTGAGACCGGCGGTCCCGTTGGTTTGCGGCCGTTCGTTCGAAAAGCTAACGACTGTGCTGATCGTGCATCATAAGCCGCTTTTGTCTGGTGCTGCGCTGGCGAGAAAAGGCCGGAGCCGGTAAGCCGGAACTGTGACGGGGCGCAGGTGATTCGCCTAGGGTCACGCACCGGTTCTGCCGGGGAACGGGTTGCCGAGTGGCTGTTTTTCAACGATTATTTCTCTTCAGGCAGGACCGGTGCCGCTTTGCAGCGAACCTTTGAACCGGCGCGATTTTTATGCTATGGTGCAGCCATCTCGCGCCGGTCGGGCTGCTTCCTGTGGCCCGTCCGGCGTTGCTGCCTGTCCTGATCGCCTGCCCGGTCAGAAGTGCAAGAACAACAATATTGACCCGTAAGGGGGTATTCGCCCCGCCTTGGGGGTTTTTGTGCCGTGTAGCGGCGCCGCTGCGAAGGAAGCCCAATGTCGAAAGCCAAGAAGACCGAATTCCGCCCCGATGATTTCGTGGTGTATCCGACCCATGGCGTGGGTCGCATCGTTTCGATCGAAGAGCAGGAGGTCGCCGGGCTGCGGCTCGAAATGTTCGTGATTTCCTTTGAAAAGGACAAGATGACCCTGCGCGTGCCGACCGCCCGCGCCGCCGAGATCGGCATGCGCGGCCTTTCGACCCCCGACCTGGTCGAACGCGCCCTGGACACGCTGAAGGGCAAGGCCCGGGTCAAGCGCGCCATGTGGTCGCGCCGCGCCCAGGAATATGAGCAAAAGATCAATTCGGGCGACCTGATGTCGATCGCCGAGGTGGTGCGCGACCTGCATCGCAACGACGACCAGCGCGAGCAGTCCTATTCCGAGCGCCAGCTCTACGAGGCGGCGCTGGACCGCCTGACCCGCGAGGTCGCCGCGGTCAGCGGCATGGACGAGGCCGGCGCCCAGAAAAGGGTCGAGACCGTGCTGACCGCCCGCGCGGCCTGACCGCCTTGCCCAAGCCGGCACGGGGCGCCTTCGGGCGCCCTTTTTCTTGGCCCGGAGACTTGCAGGCCGCGATATGCCTGCCTTGCCTGATAAGCCCGACCAAGCCGCCGCGCCGGGCTGGCCAGCCTCGGTCCGAGGGGGCGCGGGCCGGATCGGAGGCCGTTCGGCGCGTCCGGTTCGGGCGGCCTGGGGCCGCAGCAGCGCGCAGCGAGGATGCGCGCCTTTGCCGGTGCTGCCGACATGAACAACGCGGCCGCATCGGGGCGGGCAGGATGCGCTGGGGCGCACC
Source organism: Paracoccus sp. J39 (assembly GCF_000518925.1). Taxonomy (NCBI): domain Bacteria; kingdom Pseudomonadati; phylum Pseudomonadota; class Alphaproteobacteria; order Rhodobacterales; family Paracoccaceae; genus Paracoccus; species Paracoccus sp. J39. Next base: position 68,784 of record NZ_JAEN01000004.1, read on the forward strand.
CCGCAAAGCATCCTGCGGCCCTTGGGGCCGGGATGCCTGCGCCGCCGGGTTCAGGCCAAGGCCGCGAGGATGCGCGCCCAGCTGCGCGCGCCCTTGGCAAAGCTCTGCAGGTCGTATTTCTCGTTCGGCGAATGGATGCGGTCGTCGTCGCGGGCAAAGCCGATCAGCATGGAATCCATGCCCAGGATCTCCTTGAAATCGCCGGCGATGGGGATCGAGCCGCCGGCGCCGATATAGGCCGCCTCGCGGCCCCATTCCTGCGTCAGCGCCGCCTTGGCCGCCGCGAAGGCCGGGTCCGAGATGTCCATGCGGCTGGCCGGGCTGGCGCCATGGCCGTGGAAGGCCACCGTGCAATCGGCGGGCAAGGCGGCGCGGACATGGGCGCGAAAACTCTCGCGAATGCGTTCGGGGTCCTGCGCGCCGGTCAGGCGGAAGCTGACCTTGGCGCGGGCCTCGGCGGGCAGGACGGTCTTGAAGCCCTCGCCGGTATAGCCGCCGCTGATGCCGTTGATCTCGAAAGTGGGGCGGTTCCAGATCATCTCAAGCCCGGTGCGGCCCGCTTCGCCGACCGGATGCTTCAGCCCGACCCGCGACAGGAACTCGCCCGCATCGAAGCCGAGCGCCGCCCAATCGGCGCGCAGCTCGTCCGAAAGCTCCTCGACGCCGTCGTAGAAGCCGGGCAGGGTGACGCGGCCGCTGGCATCCTTGACCGTCGCCAGCGCATTGACCAGCACCTGGATCGGGTTCGCCGCCAGCCCGCCGAAACTGCCCGAATGCAGGTCGCGGTCGGCCGCCCGCACCACGATCTCGTCGCCATAGAGGCCGCGCAGCTGGGTGGTGATGGCGGGGCGGCCGTCGGCGTAAAGCCCGGTGTCGCAGATCATGGCGATGCCGGCGCGCAGCTCTTCGGCGTTTTCGCGCAGGAAGGGGCGCAGGCTGGGCGAACCGGATTCCTCCTCGCCCTCGAACAGCAGCACCAGGTCCGAGGGCAGGCTGCCATGCACCGCCTTCCAGGCCCGGAACGCCTCGACGAAGGTCATCAGCTGGCCCTTGTCGTCCGAGGCGCCGCGGCCGCGGATCACCTTGCCCTGCGGCGTGTCCTCGATCTGCGGCTCGAAGGGCGGGCGCTCCCACAGCTCCAGCGGATCGACCGGCTGCACGTCATAATGGCCGTAGAACAGCAGCGGCCGCCGGTCGCCCCGGGGCGAATGGGCGACGACCATCGGATGGCCGGGCGTGTCGCGGACCGAGGCGTCGAAACCCAGCGCGGCCAGCTCGGCGCAAAGCCATTCCGCCGCCCGCCGCACCTCGCCCGCATAGGCCGGATCGGTCGAGATCGAGGGGATGCGGAGGAACTCGGCCAGCCGGTCAAGCGCCCGGGGCAATTCCTCATCCAGCGTTGAAAGCACTTCGTCGATTCTGGAATTGTCCTTCATTCTCTGCCTTTCCTGATTGGTTTTCTCGGAGAAAATTGTCTGCGATCTTGGTCCCAGTGCGACATTTTTGCGCTATATTTTCCTTGAATTGACACGTATCAAGTCACGACCCGCGGGATCGGAGCATGATCCCCCAAGCAAGCAAGTTCAAGCAAGGCAAGGGATCTGTCATGGACTACTCAGCCGCCCTCGACCAGGCCATCGGCAAGTTGCACGAGGAGGGCCGCTACCGGACCTTCATCGACATCGAACGCCGCAAGGGGGCCTATCCGCAGGCGGTCTGGACGCGGCCGGACGGCACCGAGACCGAGATCACCGTCTGGTGCGGCAACGATTACCTGGGCATGGGCCAGCATCCGGTGGTGCTGGCGGCGATGCACGAGGCGCTGGATGCCACCGGGGCGGGTTCCGGCGGCACGCGCAACATCTCGGGCACGACGGTCTATCACAAGCGGCTCGAGGCGGAACTGGCCGACCTGCACCAGAAAGAGGCCTCGCTGGTCTTTTCCAGCGCCTATATCGCCAATGACGCGACGCTCTCGACCCTGCGCAAGCTGTTTCCCGGGCTGATCATCTATTCCGACGCGCTGAACCACGCCTCGATGATCGAGGGCATCAAGCGTTTCGACGGCGCCAAGCGCATCTTCCGCCACAATGACGTGGCGCATCTGCGCGAGCTGCTGGAGGCAGACGATCCCGAGGCGCCGAAACTGATCGCCTTCGAGTCGATCTATTCCATGGATGGCGATTTCGGTCCCATCGCCGCGATCTGCGACCTCGCGGACGAGTTCAACGCCCTCACCTATCTGGACGAGGTCCATGCCGTCGGCATGTATGGCCCGCGCGGCGGCGGCGTGGCCGAGCGCGACGGGCTGAGCCACCGCATCGACATCTTCAACGGCACGCTGGGCAAGGCCTTCGGCGTGTTCGGCGGCTATATCGCCGCCTCGGCCAAGATGGTGGACGCGATCCGCTCCTATGCGCCGGGCTTCATCTTCACCACCTCGCTGCCGCCGGCGGTGGCGGCGGGCGCGGCGGCCTCGATCGCCTTCCTGAAGACGGCCGAGGGGCAGCTGCTGCGCGACCGCCAGCAGCTGAACGCCCGCATCCTCAAGATGCGCCTGCGCGGCCTCGGCATGCCGATCATGGACCATGGCAGCCATATCGTGCCGGTGCATGTCGGCCACCCGGTGCATTGCAAGGCGCTGTCCGACATGCTGCTGGCCGATTTCGGCATCTACGTGCAGCCGATCAACTTCCCCACCGTGCCGCGCGGCACCGAGCGGCTGCGCTTCACGCCCTCGCCGGTGCATGACCCCAAGCAGATCGACCATCTGGTGCGGGCTATGGACAATCTGTGGTCGCAGTGCAAACTGAACCGTTCAACTTCGGCCGCCTGACGCGGTTTCGGGGTGAAGACCTCTCGCGCCCGTGATAACCTTGCTTTAATCAAGTTGTGAGAGTCTTCCGATTCGGGGAGGACGAGCAGCAGAGAATGGGGCAGGCGCGATGATCGGGCTAAGGGGGAATCCCCCGTCGTATGGCCATGAGGAACCGGCGGCATTGCCGCCCGGTTTCGACGATCCTGATATTCGTCTCGGCGACCTGATGCGGGGCGAACGGGCCACGCTGGGCAAGTCGCTGCTGGATGTCCAGCGCGAGTTGCGCATTCGCGCCTCCTATGTCGCCGCCATTGAGAATTGCGACATCTCGGCCTTCGACACGCCCAGTTTCATCGCCGGCTATGTGCGCTCCTATGCGCGCTATCTGGGCATGGATGCCGACTGGACCTTCCGCCGCTTCTGCCAGGAATCGGGCTTTCAGCCCACGCATGGCATGGCGCCTGCCGCCGCCGGGCCCAAGCCGCAGCGCCGGCCCGCCGACCCGGCCGAGGCGCTGGCCAACCCGCATCCGATCTTCCTGCCCAGGCAGGAAAGCCTCTGGAGCTCCATCGAGCCGCGCGCCATCGGCTCGCTTCTGGTCATGGTCGCGCTGGCCTGCGGTCTGGGCTATGGCGGCTGGGCCGTGCTGCAAGAGGTGCAGAAGGTCAACCTGACCCCCGGCGACCAGGCCCCCGGCGTGATCGCAGCACTCGACCCGGTGCAGGAGGCGGCCGAACCCGAGACGGTCGAATCGGCCCAGGTCAACCTGCCGCGTCCCGAGGGGCTGGACCGCACCTATCGCCCGCAGGCGCTGGAGGTGCCGGTGCTGATCGCCCGCGACGGTCCCATCGCCGCCATCGATCCCGGGCTGAACGCGCCGGCCATGCAGCCCGAAAGCACCGAGCCCGCGAACCGGACCGCCTTGGCCCAGGACCGGGTCTACGGGCCGCAGATGCCGGCCGAGCAGGCCGCGGTGCGCACCGTGGCCCCCGACGCGCCGGAAGTCGAGATCCTCGCCGCCCGGCCGGCCTGGGTGCGGGTGACCTCGGCCGATGGCACGGTGCTGCTGGAAAAGACCATGGATGCGGGCGAGCGTTTCGCCCTGCCCAAGCTCGAGGCGCCGCCGGTGCTGCGTGCGGGCAATTCCGGCGCGATCTATTTCGCGGTGAACGGCCGCACCTACGGCCCGGCCGCGCCGGGCGCCAAGGTGGTCAAGAATGTCGAGCTTTCGCCCAATGCGCTGACGGCGAAATTCGCCTTTGCCGACCTCGCCAAGGACCCGCAGCTGGCCGAGATGGTCGCGCTGGCCTCTGCCGGCCAGCCGGAACAGTCCCCCGTGCAGGAGTGATCTGCGCCCGCGCGCCGGTCACGGATGCGATAGCAGGCGCCCCGCCGGGACCGCACGGCTTGCCCGCAGGCCCGCATCGGCCTATTTCTCACGGGTGAATCCGCCTCTGGCGCAGGAAAAGGCTCCAGCCATGTCGCATAATCCGATCCGCCCCTGGCGCAATATCGACCGACGCAAGTCGCGCCAGATCATGGTCGGCGCGGTGCCGGTGGGGGGCGATGCGCCGATCAGCGTGCAGACCATGACCAATACGGATACCAGCGACGTCAAGGCGACGCTGGACCAGATCCTGCGTGCCGCCGACGTGGGCGCCGATATCGTGCGCGTCTCGACCCCCGATCAGGCCTCGACCCGGGCGCTGCGCGAGATCTGCCGCGAAAGCCCGGTGCCGATCGTGGCCGACATCCATTTCCACTACAAGCGCGCCATCGAGGCCGCCGAGGCCGGCGCCGCCTGCCTGCGCATCAACCCCGGCAATATCGGCGATGCCGCCCGGGTGCGCGAGGTCATCAAGGCCGCCCGCGACCATGGCTGCTCGATCCGCATCGGCGTGAATGCCGGCAGCCTGGAACGGCACCTGCTGGAGAAATACGGCGAGCCCTGCCCGGATGCGATGGTGGAATCCGGCCTCGACCACATCAGGATCCTGCAGGACAACGACTTCCACGAATTCAAGATCAGCGTGAAGGCCAGCGACGTCTTCCTCGCCGCCGCCGCCTATCAGCAACTGGCCGAGGCGACCGACGCGCCGATCCACCTGGGCATCACCGAGGCGGGCGGGCTGATGTCCGGCACGGTGAAATCCGCCATCGGCCTCGGCAACCTCTTGTGGATGGGCATCGGCGACACGATCCGCGTCAGCCTGTCCGCCGATCCGGTCGAGGAGGTCAAGGTCGGCTTCGAAATCCTGAAATCGCTGGGCCTGCGCACCCGCGGCGTGCAGATCATCTCTTGCCCCAGCTGCGCGCGGCAGGGCTTCGACGTGATCCGGACGGTCGAGATCCTGGAAAAGCGCCTCGAACACATCAAGACCCCGATGAGCCTGTCGATCATCGGCTGCGTGGTGAACGGCCCGGGCGAGGCGCTGATGACCGATATCGGCTTCACCGGCGGCGGTGCGGGCTCCGGCATGGTCTATCTGGCCGGCAGGCAGGACCACAAGATGACCAACGACCAGATGGTCGATCACATCGTCGAGCTGGTCGAGAAACGCGCCGCCGAACTCGAGGCCGCGCAAGCCGCCGCCGCCGAATAGGCGAAAGGGCGGTCGAGGCGCCGCCCTCTGCCATTCACCGTTTTCCAAATACTCCTGCCGCCCGCGCAGCCCGCGTCGGCTGCCGCCCGCGCAGCCCGCGTCGGCGGCGCCGGTTCAGCCCTCGGCCTCGGCCGCACGCGCCCGGGCGATGGCGCCTTCCAGCCCCTCGGCCGGCACGCCGCGCAGCATCTCGCCGCCGATGATGAAGGTCGGCGTGCCCATGATCCGCATCTGCTCGGCCAGCTGGTGGTTCTTGCGCAACACGGCCGAGACCTCCTCGGTGTTCATCCGGTTCAGCACCGCCTTGCCGTCCACGCCCAGATCGCCGGCCAGCGCGGTCAGGCTTTCCAGATTGACCGGTCCGCGCGATTCCATCAGCGCGTCATGCGCCTTCTTGTAGGCCTCGGGCCCGGCTTCCTGCTGCACCGCGATGGCGAAACGCGCGGCCATGTCGCTTTCCTGGGTCAGGATCGGGAATTCCTTCAGGATCCAGCGGATGTTGCCATCGGCCGAGATCAGCTTTTCCAGCTCCGGATTCACCCGCTTGCACACCCCGCAGCGGTAGTCGATGAACTCGACCACGGTCACGTCGCCCTCGGGGTTGCCGCCGATCCAGCTGTGGCCGTCGTCGAAGATCGCCTCCCTGTTGTTCTCGACCAGCAGCTGGTCGTTCTTCGCCTCGTCGGCGGCGCGGCGCTCTTCCAGCACGTTGATCGACTCGATCAGCACGTCGGGATTGGCCATCAGGTAATCGCGCACCGCTTCGCCGAAGGCGGCCTTTTCGGCCTCGGTCATGTTCGCCGGATCAAAGGCGAAAGAGGGCAGGGCGGTCGCCGTCAGCAGCGCGGCGGTCAAAAGGGCTTTCATCCGAGGATCCTTTCCAGTTGCCGGCAACTTGGCCTGTCCGGGACGGTGTTGCAAGCGATCCGCCCCGGTCTCACGCGGGCTTGACCGGGCCGCCCGCAGGTCCGATACCCGGCCAAAACCATGAGGCAGGCAGACATGAGACAATCCCGCCGCGGGCAGGTCGATCCCTTCATCGTCATGGATGTCATGGAGGCCGCCCGCAAGGCCGAGGCCGGGGGCCGCCGCATCATCCATATGGAGGTCGGCCAGCCCTCGACCCCGGCCCCCGAGGGCGCGCGCCGGGCGCTGGCCGCCGCGCTGGACCGGCCGCTGGGCTATACGGTCGCGCTTGGCCTGCCCGAGCTGCGCGCCGGCATCGCCGGGCTTTACCGGCGCTGGTATGGGCTCGACCTCGACCCGAGCCGCGTGGTGGTGACGCCGGGCTCCTCGGGCGCCTTCATCCTGGCCTTCTCGGCGCTGTTCGACGCGGGCGAGCGGGTGGCCTTGGGCGAGCCGGGCTATCCCAGCTATCGCCAGATCCTGCGCGCCATGTCGCTGGAACCCGTCGGCATCCCGACCCGGGCCGAGGACCGCTACCAGCCGCGGCCGCAGGACCTGCCGGCGGATGCGCAGGGGCTGATCCTCGCCTCGCCCGGCAACCCCTCGGGCACCGTGCTGCGGCGCGAGGAACTGGCGGGGCTGACCGCGCGGGCGGCGGAACTGGGCATGAGCGTGATCTCGGACGAGATCTATCACGGGCTCGACTATGGCGCCGGCTTCCATTCGGCGCTGGAGGTGACGGATGAGGTTTTCGTCATCAACAGCTTCTCGAAATATTTCAGCATGACCGGCTGGCGCGTCGGCTGGATGGTGGTGCCGGACAGCATGATCCGCACCGTCGAGCGCATCGCGCAGAACATGTTCATCTGCCCGCCCCATGCCAGCCAGGTCGCGGCGCTGGCCGCGCTGGATTGCGTGGAGGAGGCCGAGGCGAACCTGGCCGTCTACGCGCAAAATCGCCGGCTGATGCTGGAGCGCCTGCCGCAGATCGGCTTCTCGCGCATCGCTCCGCCGGAAGGCGCCTTCTACATCTATGCCGATGTGTCCGACCTGACCGGGGACAGCCTGAGCTTCGCCGCGGAAATCCTTGAAAAGGCGGGTGTCGCCGTCACGCCGGGCCTGGACTTCGACCCGCATCGCGGCGCCCGCACCCTGCGCTTCAGCTATGCTGCGGGGACGGCCGAGATCGCCGAGGGGCTGGAGCGGCTGGCAGCCTTCATGGCGGCGCGATGAGATGGCTCTGGGCCCTGCTGCTGGTCTGGCTGGCGCTGCCGGCGCTGGCCGATGACGGCACGCGCTCGGCCCTGGCGACGGTCGATCTGGCGGGCTCCTCGCTGGTGGCCGAGGGCCGCGACCGCGGCAAGCCGCGGCCGATGGAACTGCGGCTGACCATCAGCCAGCCGGTGCCCTACCGGGTCTATTTCCTCGACGGCCCGCCGCGCCTGGTGGTCGATTTCCGCGAGATCGACTTTTCCGGCACCAGCGCCGAGGACCTGCCCGGCCGCGAGCTGGTGCCGGCGCTGCGCTGGGGCCGGTTCCGGCCCGGCTGGTCGCGGCTGGTGATGGAACTGCCCGGCCCCTATGCGCTGCGCACCGCCGTGCAAAGCCCGGCCGAGGGCGGCGCCCGGGGCGCGCTGGTCAAGCTGCGCATCGAGCCGGTGAAGCCCCAGGCCTTCGTCACCCGCGGCAATGCGCTTTCGGCGCTCTGGGACCTGCCCAGCCCGGCCGAGGTGACGCCGCTGCCGCCGCGCCGCACCGCCAAGCGGCCGTTGCGCGTCGCCCTCGACCCCGGCCATGGCGGCCACGATCCCGGCGCCCAGGTCGGCGCCATCTACGAGGCGGCGCTGATGCTGGGCTTTGCCCGCGAACTGGCCGAGATCCTGACCCGCGCCGGTTTCGAGGTCGTCCCCACCCGCGAGGATGACAGCTTCGTCCCGCTGGAGCGGCGCATGACCATCGCCCGCGCGGCGCAGGCCGACCTGTTCATCTCGTTGCATGCCGATGCGCTGCCGGCGGGCGAGGCGGCGGGGCTGTCGATCTATGTCTGGAACCCGCAGGCCGACGACCGCGCCACGCGCGAGCTGGCGATGCGCCATGACCGCGCCGACCTGCTGGCCGGGCTGGACCTGGCGGGTACCGACGACCAGCTGGCCGACGTGCTGATGGACCTGGCGCGGACCGAGACGCATCCGCGCTCGGAAGCCTTCGCCAAGTTCGCGGTTTCCGAGCTCAATCGCGCGGGCGTCGGCATGCATCGCACCCCGGTGCGCGGCGCGGCCTTCTCGGTGCTGAAATCGCCCGACATCCCCTCGGTGCTGATCGAGCTGGGCTTCCTGACCGATGCGGGCGACCGGGCGAACCTGTTCGACCCGGACTGGCGCGCGCGCACCGCGCAGGCCTTGGCCCAGGCGATCGGCCTCTGGGCGCAGGATGACGCCGCCCGCGCCGCGCTGTCGCGAAAGTAGCGCAAGGTTGCTTTGACGGGACCGGCCCCGCTGTCTATAGAGACGCAGGTTATCCCCAGAGGCTTGCCCATTGCTGCGCTTCCTTCTGTCCTTCATCGGTGCGATCTTTTCCTGGTTCGTGACCGCCGTCTTCTTCATCGCCCTGACCGTCGGGGCGGTGTTCTGGATGTATTCGCGCGACCTGCCGAGCCATGAGCAGCTGGCGCAATATGCGCCCAAGACCATCAGCCGGGTCTATTCCGGCGAGGGGCGGCTGATCGACGAATTCGCCGAGGAGCGCCGCATCTTCGTGCCGATCGACGACATCCCGCCGCTGGTCAAGGAGGCTTTCATCAGCGCCGAGGACAAGAATTTCTACCATCACCACGGTTTCGATCCGCGCGGCATGATGGGCGCGCTGGTGCAGGCGGTCCGCACCCGGGGCGAGAACGTGCGCGGCGCCTCGACCATCACCCAGCAGGTGATGAAGAACTTCCTGCTCTCCAGCGACCGCAGCGTCGAGCGCAAGATCAAGGAGCTGATCCTGGCCACCCGGCTGGAATCGACCCTGTCCAAGGACCAGATCCTCGAGCTTTACCTGAACGAGATCTTTCTGGGGCAGAACAGTTTCGGCGTCGCCGCCGCCGCGCAGACCTATTTCAACAAGCCCCTGACCGAGCTTGCCCCGCATGAGGCTGCGACGCTGGCCGCGATGCCGCAGGCGCCGGGCCGCTATCACCCTGTCCGCGCCAAGGAGCGGGTGACCGAGCGGCGCAACTACGTCCTGCGCGAGATGTGGCAGAACGGCTATATCGACCAGGCGACCTACGAGGCGGAATCGCAATTGCCGCTGCGCTCGGTGCAGAACGGCGATTTCCCCGCCTTCCAGCAGCAGCTGCCGGCGCGCGACTATTTCACCGACGAGATCCGCCGCCAGCTTTCGGCGCAGTTCGGCGAGGAGGAATTCTTCGGCGGCGGCCTGGCGATCCGCGCCACCGTCGACCCCAGGCTGCAGAAGGTCGCCGCGCGCGCCCTGCAGCAGGCGCTGGAGAAATACGACCGCGGCCGCGGCGTCTGGCGCGGCACCCGCGTCTCGATCCCGGCCGAGCGGCTCGGCAGCGAGCAGGGCTGGCGCGCCGCGCTGGCCGAGACCCGCGTGCCGCGCGACATCGAGGGCTGGTTCCCGGCCGTGGTGCTGTCCCTGGAAGGCAGCGACGCCACCATCGGCATCGAGGATCAGGAGGGCACCGCGACCATTCCCGCCAAGGACGTGCAATGGGCCAGGAAGCGCCGCGCCGATGGCACGCTGGCGCCCAAGGCCAAGGTGGCCTCGGACCTGCTGGAGGTCGGCGAGGTGGTGCTGGTGCGCCGCATGACCAGCGACAGCGACGGCAGCTTCATCCGCTGGACCCTGCGCCAGGTGCCCGAGGTACAGGGCGGCTTCATGGCCATGGACGTGAATACCGGCCGGGTCATCGCCATGCAGGGCGGGTTTTCCTATCAAAGCTCGGTCTTCAACCGCGCGACCCAGGCGCAGCGCCAGCCCGGCTCCAGCTTCAAGCCCTTCGTCTATGCGGCGGCGCTGGATTCCGGCTTCAACCCGGCCACCATCGTGGTGGACGAGCCGATCACCGTGAACACGCCGCAGGGGCTGTGGACCCCCAAGAACGCCAGCGGCAAGTTCTACGGCCCCACGCCGATGCGCACCGGGATCGAGCAGTCGCGCAACCTGATGACCATCCGCATCGCCCGCGATATCGGCATGGATACCGTCGCGTCCTATGCCGAGAAATTCGGGGTCTACGACAATCTCGGCCATTTCCTCGCCAATTCCCTGGGTGCGCAGGAGACGACGCTGTTCAAGATGGTCGCCGCCTATGCCATGTTCGCCAATGGCGGCGAGCGGGTGGAACCCACGCTGGTCGACCGCGTGCAGGACCGCCGCGGCCGCACCATCTATCGCCACGACCGCCGCGACTGCGTGACCTGCGGCCAGCCGACCCTGCCCGCCGGCGCCGCGCCCGAGATCCGTTCCAACCGCGAGCGGGTGATGGATGCGATCACCGCCTATCAGCTGACCTCGATGCTCGAGGGCGTGGTCAAGCGCGGCTCGGGGCGCGGGGTGAACCTGCCGGTGCCGGTGGCCGGCAAGACCGGCACCACCAACGACGCCAAGGATGTCTGGTTCATCGGTTTCACCTCGAACCTCGTCGCCGGCTGCTATCTGGGCTATGACCAGCCGCGCACGCTGGGGTCCAACGCCTATGGCGGCACGCTTTGCGTGCCGGTCTTCAACGAGTTCATGCAGGAGGCGGTGAAGGAATTCGGCGGCACCGAGTTCAAGGTTCCGCCGGGCGGGCATTTCGTCAACATCGACCGCTTCACCGGCGCGATCCTCGGCCCCGACGCCAAGGGCGACAATGTCATCGCCGAATATTTCCGCGACGGCCAGTCGCTGACCGGCATCGCGCTGGTCGACGGCGGCTTCGGCCGGGCCGATCCGGGCACGCTGCCGCTGTTCACCCAGGGCCGCGACGGCGGGCAGGCGGTGACCACCTCGACCGGCAAGAAGAGAGTGATCCCGAAGAAGGCCGATTTCGGCACCCTGTCCTCGGGCGGGCTGTATTGAGGGCCGGCGCTTGCCGCCGCCCGCCGCCCGCGTTATCTGTCTTGCCCTGATCCGAAATCCGAACCCAGAGAGTGCCCATGCGCGCCGAAACCCAAGCCACCATCGAGGCGATCCGCAAATCGCTGAAACTGCTCGGCCAGCGCATGGACTGGGAGACCGCGCCGCACCGGCTGGAAGAGCTGAACGCCATGATCGAGGCGGGCGACATCTGGTCCGACCCGGCCCGCGCCCAGAAGCTGATGCGCGACCGGCAGATGCTGTCGGATGCGGTCGAGACCTATCGCCGGATCGAGACCGAGCTGAAGGACAATGCCGAACTGATCGAGCTGGGCGAGGCCGAGGACGATGCCGAGATCGTCGCCGAGGCCGAGACCTCGCTGAAATCGCTGGCCGAACTGGCCGCGCAGAAGGAGCTGGAGGCGCTGCTGAACGGCGAGGCCGACGGCAACGACACCTTCCTGGAGATCAATGCCGGCGCCGGCGGCACGGAAAGCGCCGACTGGGCCAGCATGCTGGCGCGCATGTATGTCCGCTGGGCCGAGAAGAAGGGCTATGATGTCGAGCTGCTTTCCGAGACGCCGGGCGAGGAGGCGGGCATCCGTTCCGCCGCCTACAAGATCTCCGGCCCCAACGCCTATGGCTGGCTGAAGTCGGAATCGGGCGTGCATCGGCTGGTGCGCATCTCGCCCTATGATTCGGCGGCGCGGCGGCACACCTCGTTTTCCTCGGTCTGGGTCTATCCGGTGGTGGACGACAATATCGAGATCACCATCCCCGACAACGAGATCCGGATCGACACCTACCGCTCCTCGGGCGCCGGCGGGCAGCATGTCAACACCACCGATTCGGCGGTGCGCATCACCCACCTGCCGACCGGGATCGTGGTGACGAGCTCCGAGAAGTCGCAGCACCAGAACCGCGCGAACGCCATGGCGGCGCTGAAGGCGCGGCTGTATCAGCTGGAGCTGGACAAGCGCAATGCCGCGATCAACGCCCAGCACGAGGCCAAGGGCGAGGCGGGCTGGGGCAACCAGATCCGCTCATATGTGCTGCATCCCTATCAGATGGTGAAAGACCTGCGGACCGGGCACGAGACCTCGGACACGCAAGGGGTGCTGGACGGCGACCTGGATGCCTTCATGGCCGCGACGCTGGCGCTGGATGTCGCGGGCAAGTCGCGGGCCGAGGCGCAGGCCGAGGACTGATCCGCCGCGCCTGTTGCGCGGCCGCACGAGTATTTGGGAAACGGTGAAGCCCAGGCTTGCGCATCGCGGGGCGGGCCGCGACTGTGGCGCCCATGCACCTTTTCGCCGGCGCGGGAACGCTGCGGTTGGATGCTGCGTCGCGGCATTGTATGCTGCGAGTGCGAAATGCGGGGTGGGCATGGACGTGAAGCGGATCAACCTGGCGCTTCAGGGCGGCGGCGCGCATGGCGCGTTCGCCTGGGGTGTGCTGGACCGGCTGCTGGACGAGCCCGCGATCGAGATCCGCGGCATCAGCGGCACCTCGGCCGGGGCGCTGAACGGCGCGGCTCTGGCGGCCGGCCTGTCCTGCGGGCCGGGCCGGCGCGGGCGCGAGGCGGCGCGGCAGAACCTGGCCTATATCTGGTCGCAGGTCGGGCAGGTCAGCGACAATTCCGTGGTGCGCTGGCTGCATTCCATGTTTCCTGCGCCGCGCGCCTGGCAGCGGCTGACCGAGCTTTTCTCGCCCGTGGCCTGGCTTGGTTCGCTGACGCGGGTGTTCAGCCCCTATGATTCGGGGCCGTTCTACACCAACCCGCTGGCCGCCATCCTGCGCGAGATGCCGCATCCCCGGCTGGGCCGCGAGGAAGGGCCGGCCTTTTTCGTCACCGCGACCAATGTGCGCACCGGGCTGGTGCGGGTCTTCGGCGGCGCCGAGGTGACGGTGGACACCATCCTGGCCTCGGCCTGCCTGCCCGAGCTGTTCCGCGCCGTCGAGATCGACGATCCGCTGACCGGCCGGCGCGAGGCCTATTGGGACGGCGGCTATTCCGGCAATCCGGCGCTGTTCCCGCTGTATCGCGGCGACCTGCCGCGCGACATCGTCATCGTGAACATCAACCCGATGCTGCGCGACGCGATCCCCAAGACCCCGGCCGCGATCCAGGACCGGGTGAACGAGATCAGCTTCAACGCCGCACTTCTGGCCGAGCTGCGGGCGATCAATTTCGTCAAGCGGCTGCATGCCGAGGACCGGCTGACCGGCCGGCCGATGAAGAACGTGCTGCTGCATGCGATCATGGACGAGGAGTTGATGAACTCGCTGAGCGCCAGCACTAAGCTGATCCCGAATCCCGGCCTGTTGCAGCGCATGCACGATGCCGGGGTCGAGGCGGCCGACCGGTTCCTGGAACGCGATGCCGGCAATATCGGCGAGCGCGATTCCTACGACCTGGCGCAGCTGTTCGGCCGCCGCTAGCGGGTGATGGCCGCGGCGATGCGCGCGGCCAGCCGGGCGTTGTTCAGCACCAGCGCGATATTGGCGTCGAGCGAGCGGCCCCGGGTCAGGTCGAAGATGCGCTGCAGCAGGAAGGGCGTGACCGCCTTGGCGGCGATGCGCTGCGCCTCGGCCTCGGACAGCGCCTGCTCGACGATGGGGATCATCTCGGCGCGCGGGATCTCGGCCTCTGGCGGGATCGGGTTCACCACCAGCTGGCCGCCCCCGAGGCCCAGTTCGCGGCGCAGCCGGGCGCTGGCGGCGATCTGGACCGGGTCGTCCATGCGCAAGGGCGCCGGCAGGCCCGATTCGCGCGACCAGAAGGCCGGCAGCTGGTCCTGGCCGAAGGCGATCACCGGCACGCCCAGCGTTTCCAGCACCTCGAGCGTCTTGGGCAGATCCAGGATCGCCTTGGCCCCGGCCGCGACCACGGTGACCGGGCTTTGCGCCAGTTCCTGCAGGTCGGCCGAGATGTCGAAGCTGGTTTCGGCGCCGCGATGCACGCCGCCGATGCCGCCGGTGGCGAAGACCTCGATCCCGGCCAGATGGGCGCAGATCATCGTCGCCGCCACCGTCGTGGCCCCGGTCCGCCCCAGCGCCAGGCAGGCGGCGAGATCGGCGCGCGACAGCTTCATCACCTGCGCGGCCGGGGTCGAGGCCAGCGCCTCGAGCGTCTCGGCATCGAGACCGACGCGAATGCGCCCGGCCATCACCGCGATGGTGGCGGGCACGGCGCCTGCCTCGCGCACCGCGGCCTCGACCTGTTGCGCGACCTGCAGGTTCTGCGGATAGGGCATCCCATGGGTGATGATGGTCGATTCCAGCGCCACGACTGGCCGGCCCTCGGCCAGGGCCTGCGAGATTTCGGGGGAAAGCGCGATCAGGGGGGTCATGGCTGGTCCTTTCCACAGACATGGTCGGATGCGGCGTTCATGGCGCGGGTCAGGGCCTCGGCGCGGGTGGCGCCGCGGCTTTCGGCCGCGAGATGCGCGGCGAGGAAGCTGTCGCCCGCGCCGGTGACGCGGATGGCCGCCACCGGGCGCGGCGCCGCGGTCAGCGTGGGCACGCCTTGCGCCGCATCGGCGGCGGTGCCGGCGCCGTCGGTCACCAGCACCCGGCGGGCGCCGAGCGCCAGCACGGCCTCGGCGGCGCGGGCGGCGTCGGGCAGGCTGCGGCCGGCCAGGGCCTCGGCCTCGGCGCGGTTCAGGTGGAAGATGGCGCGGGGATGGTCGATCAGCACCCGCAGCCGGGCCGCCTTGTCGGGGCTGGCGGGCACGATGCGCAGGTCGGCTTCGGCAAGGCAGGGATCGCGGGCGATTTCGGTCAGCACCGGCACGGAGGGGTTGCCGTCCACCACCAGCGTGCCTCGCCAGGGCCGGGCGGCATCGCCCAGCCGGCCGTCGCGCAGCGGCGCGAGGAGGGCCGTGCCGGCGGTTTCCAGCGCCCGGGCATCGGCGATGGCCGCGACCAGCCCCTCCGGGCTTTCGATGGCCAGATAGCTGTCGGTGACAAGGCCAGTGTCGCACCAGAGCCAGCGGGTGTCGACGCCGCGCCGGCCGGCCTCGGCCACCAGCGCCTCGCCCGCCGGGTCGCGGCCGACGGCGGAAAGCATGGCGGGTGCCAGCCCCTGCCGGGCCAGGGCCAGCGCCACGTTCAGCGCCACGCCGCCCGGCTGGCGGGTAATGCGTCCCGGCAGGTCGGCGCCGGGCAGAACCCGCACCGCGCTGTGCCCGATCACGTCCCAAAGCATGGCGCCAAGGCAGAGAATGCGGGGAGGGGCGGTCATCGGGGCGGGCCTTCGGGCGGGTTGCGCCGGCGCAAGCTAGCTTCTGGCGATGCCGGGGAAAAGGGGGGTGAGAGGCTGGACAGCGACCCAGACGGGACTCGTTACGGCTGCTTCCTTCCGGACCTGACCGGTTTGGCGAGACGCCTGCCCGCGCCAACCTCTCGCCGCCTAGATAGGCGCGCGCGCGGCAGGATGCAAGCGGCTTGCCCGCTAGAGATGCAGGCGCAGGCGCAGGAAACCGTCCGGGCCCATGCCCGCCGGCTCGACCCGCGCGGAAAGCCCGTCCAGATGCAGCGCGGCGGCCGGCCCGGTCTCGAACAGGACCGAGGTGCCGGGCAGGGGGCGGAAGCTCCAGCCGGCGCGGGAATCGGGTGCCAGCACGCGGCGCCGCGCGACATAGCGGCGCAGCACCTCGCGGGTGCGCGAGGTGCCATCCAGCAGCACCGGCCGTCCCGCCGCCACCGGGGCGAACAGCCCGCAATCGGACAGCCGGTAGCTGTTCGTCACCAGGATGAAGGGCTGGTCCGGCGCCACCGGGCGGCTGCGATGCGAAAGCGCGCCGATGCGGCGCGAATCGGCATGGGCCAGGCGGCCGTCCGGGGCGTAGCGCGGCGGGCGGCTGAGGTCGATCTGCCAGTCCAGCCCGTCGATGATATCGAAATTGTAGCTGGGGAATTCCGGGTCGATCAGCGGCTGGTCGGGCTTGCCCGGCTCGATGCGCAGGAACAGGCTGGCCGAGCGTTCCAGCCATTCATGCAGTTCAGCCCCGGTCAGGCGGATGGCGCAGATCCGGTTCGGAAACAGGTAGAGATCGGCGATGTTGCGCAGCGTCAGCCGCCCGGCCGGCACATCGGTATAATGCTGCGGCCCGCCGCGCCCGCCGGCGCGGAACGGGGCGGCGGCCGAAAGGATCGGCAGGTCCTGCCAGCGCGTGCCGCGCAGCGCGCGCCGCACATGCCAGCGCTGCGCCATGGTCACCAGCCGCAGGCCCGGATCCTCGCCGATCAGGGCGAAATAGCTGCTCAGCGGCCGCTCGGTCCTGCCGATGCGGCGGCGGAAATGCCGCAGGGTCCGGCGATGCGCCGCCAGCGCCGGGCCGGTGACGGCGGGGTGGTCCTCCTCGGCGCCGACCGGCTCGGCGCGGCAGGTGAAATCGGCGATGCGCCAGCCCTGGCCCGCGGGTTCCAGCCGCAGGTCGATCAGACCCAGATGCGAGCCCCAGAAACCCGGCATCACCGCCGGCTTGCCGGCCAGCGTGCCGCGCCGGGCGTCGATCCCCGGCCCCTGCGGATGGTCCGGCGAGGGAAAGACCCGATGCGTATGCCCGGCGATCACCAGGTCGATGCCGGGCAGGGCGGCCAGCGCGGTGGCGGCGTTCTCCATCATCGGCGCGGGGGCGAGCGCGCCGATGCCGCTATGCGACAGCGCCACCACCAGATGCGCGCCCTGGCGGCGCAGCGCCGCGATGCCGGCCCGCGCCGCCAGCAGGATGTCCTGCACCTCGATCTCGGCCTTCAGCCCCGGCTCCCATTCCACGGTTTGCGGCGGCAGAAAGCCCAGCACGCCGATGCGCAGCCGCTGGGGGCGGTCCCGGCGGTCGCGGAACTGCCGCTCCAGCAGGATATGGTTCTGCACCGGCAGCGGGCGGCGCGGGCGCAGGTTGCTGGCGACGATGGGGAATTCCGCCTCGTCCAGCGTGCGGCGCAGAAAGCCGAGGCCAAAGCTGAAATCATGGTTGCCGACCGTGGCGGCGTCATAGCGCAGCGCATTCATCGCCGCGATGGCGGGATGCGGCTGGCGCGGTCCCAGGGCGCCCGCCTCGGCCAGGTAATCGCCCATCGGGCTGCCCTGCAACCCGTCGCCATTGTCGAACAGCAGGCAGTTGGGCGCCGATTGCCGCGCCTTGGCGATCAACGCCGCCGCCCGCGACAGGCCCAGCCGCCCCGAGGGTCGGTCCGCGAAATAGTCGTAGCCCAGCACATGCATGTGCAGGTCCGTGGTCGCCAGGATGCGAAGGTCGAGGGCATCGCCGGGCTGCGGATCGGGCGGAGGGATTTCGGACGTCATGCCGTCTGCATGCGGTCATTATCGACATAATGCAACCATGGATTGCATTTCTGCCCTGGTTCCGCTTAGCGGATGTGGCAGCCTTGCATGCTGCGGTGCAACATGGGATTAACCGGGGCCAAGGTTCAGCGCCCCCCTCTTGTTCGATCGGATAAGCGATGAAGTTCTCGACCCGACAGGATACCGACCTTGCCGCGGAAGGGCTGTTCCGCGCGGTCAGCAATTTCCACGCCATCGAGCGGCTTTTGCTGCGGCGCGGCGCCACGGTGCGCCGGCTGGACGGCCTGGCCGAGCCGGGCGTCGGCATGCGCTGGCTGATCGGCTTCGACTGGCGCGGCCGGCATCGCGAGCTGACCGCCGAGGTCACCCGGCTGGACGCGCCCGAGGTGGTGGCCATCGACGCGCGGTCCGACCAGTTCGAGGTCACGCTGCGCATGACCGTGGTGGCGCTGACCAAGGCGAAATCGCGGCTGATCTTCGAGACGGACATCCATCCGCGCGGCATGAAGGCGCGGCTGCTGCTGCAGACGGCCAAGCTGGGCAAGGCGCAGCTGGACCGCAAGTTCGCCAAGCGCGTGGGCGAATTCGTCACCCACCTGGCCGCGGGCGAGCACGCCTGAATCCGGCTGCCCGCCGCCGTTGCGGGCCGGCGCTATTGCGGCGCGGCTGCCTGCAGCTGCGCCGCGCGCAGCGGATCGGCCGGATAGACGCCCAGGATGTTCAGGCTGGAGGTGAAATAGTCCAGCTCCTCCAGCGCGCGGGCGACATGCGGGTCCTCGGGGTGGCCTTCGATATCGGCGTAGAACTGCGTCGCGGTGAAGACGCCGTCCACCATGTAGCTTTCCAGCTTGGTCATGTTGACGCCGTTGGTGGCGAAGCCGCCGAGCGCCTTGTAAAGCGCCGCCGGGATGTTGCGCACCCGGAAGACGAAGCTGGTCATCATGGTGGTGCCGCCCTGGGCATTGGTGCGGCGGCTGAAATCGGGCTGCCGCGCCATGACCAGGAAGCGGGTGGTGTTGTTCTGGCGGTCCTCGATCCCCGAGGCGAGCTCTTCGAGGCCGTAGATCTCGCCGGCCAGGGGCGCGGCCAGCGCCGCCAGCGCCTTTTCGCCGCGCCGCGCCACTTCCAGCGCCGAGCCGGCGGTGTCGGCCCCGACGATGCCGCGGATGGCGTGGCGGCGCAGGAAGCCGCGGCACTGGCCCAGAAGCACCGGGTGGCTCATCGCGTCGGTGACCTCGGACAGGCGGGTGCCGGGCACCGCCAGCAGGCTGATGCGGACCCGCACGAAGCCCTCGTCGATGATGTGCAGGCCGGTTTCGGGCAGCAGGTGATGGATGTCGGCGACCCGGCCATAGGTCGAGTTCTCGACCGGCAGCATGGCCAGCTCGGCCCGGCCGCCGCGCACCGCCTCGATCGTGTCCTCGAAGGTGCGGCAGGGCAGGGCCTCCATCTGCGGACGATAGAGGCGGCAGGCCTGATGGCTGTAGGCGCCGGGTTCGCCCTGGAATGCGATCACGTTCTGGGTCGGGACATCATCGGTCATGGCTCACACCTCGGCTTGGGGCGGCGCGCGCCCCGTATCGGGGCGGTTCTACCCCGGTTTTGTGTTCTGCGAGCGACAACTATACCTTGAACCGACGGAACAAAAGCGGATAGATACGGCCAAATCCACGGACAGACCCAAGGGATCCGCAGACATGTTCGACACCATGACCGTCACCAAGGCAGCCGGGGCTCTGATCGGCTCGCTTCTGTTCCTTCTGCTGATGGGCTGGGCGGCCTCGGGCATCTATCACGTCGGTCCCGCCGGTCATGGTGACGAGGAACATGCGCAGGCCTATTCCATCCCGGTCGAGGATGCGGGCGCCGATGCCGGCGAGGCCGAGGAGGAGGGCATCGATTTCGCCGCCGTCATGGCCTCGGCCGATGCCGCCGCCGGCGAGAAGGTCTTCGGCAAGTGCAAGGCCTGCCACAAGATGGACGGCACCGACGGCACCGGCCCGCATCTGAACGGCGTCGTCGGCCGCCCGGTCGCCGGGGTCGACGGCTTCAACTATTCGGACGGCATGAAGGCGCATGGCGGCGACTGGACGCATGACGCGCTGCAGGAATTCCTGACCAACCCGAAAGCCGTGGTCAAGGGCACCAAGATGGCCTTTGCCGGCCTGCCCAAGGTCGAGGACCGCGCCAACCTGATCGCTTATCTGGAAGCCCATCCCTAAGGCCCCTGCGTGCCGCAAAACCATGGCGGGCGTCCCCTTGGGGCGCCCTTTTTCTTGCCGGCACGGCGGCTTGCACGGGGCTGGCCGGGCGGATCACGCATTTGCATGTTGAACCGGGGCGGATGGCTGCTAGCCTTGCGCCCGAGGCGGCCGATGCCCGAGCCGGACAGAACAAGGATCAGCAAGACCCGATGACGATGCCCTTCCTGCGACATGCCCCGATGGTTGCGCTTATGGCTCTGATGCCCGGCTGGTCCCTGGCGCAGGAGCAGCCGCAACCCGGAACCATCCGCTCGCATGGAATCGCGATCTTCGGCACGCCGGAACTGCCTGCGGACTTCCCGCATCTGCGCTATGTGAACCCCGAGGCGCCGAAGGGCGGCGAGATCTCGGAATGGGCCAGCGGCGGCTTCGACAGCTACAATCCCTATACCCATCGCGGCCGCGCGGCGGCGCTGTCCAACGCCATGCTGGAGCCGCTGATGGAAAGCGTGGCCGACGAGATCGGCACCGCCTATTGCCTGCTTTGCGAGACCATCGAATACCCCGAAAGCCGCGACTGGGTGATCTTCCACCTGCGCCCCGAGGCGAAATTCTCGGACGGAACGCCGGTGACCGCGCATGACGTGCTGTTTTCCTTCGAGCTCTTGCGCGACAAGGGCCTGTCCTCCTATCGCACGATCATCTCGAAGATCGTCGCCAAGGCCGAGGTGATCGACGATCACAGCATCAAGTTCATCTTCCGGCCGGATTATCCGCGCCGCGACGTGATCCAGTCGGTGGGCGGCCAGATCGTCTTCTCGCGCGAGGATTTCCGCAAGAACAAGCGCGACATCGAACAGTCGAGCAATATCCCCTTCGTCGGCTCGGGGCCCTATATGTTCGACCGCGCCGACATGGGCCGCTCGATCACCCTGCGCCGCAATCCCGATTACTGGGGCAAGGACCTGCCGATCAATGTCGGGCGGCACAATTTCGACCGCATCCGCGTCGAGTATTTCGGCGATTACGACAGCGCCTTCGAGGCCTTCAAGGCCGGGGTCTACACGTTCCGCAACGAGGCGAGCTCGATCCACTGGGCGACGCGCTACGATTTCCCCGCCGTGCAGTCCGGCGCGGTGAAGAAGGAGGCACTGCCCGACGGCACCATCGCCTCGGGCCAGGGCTGGGTCTTCAACCTGCGCCGGCCGAAGTTCCAGGACATCCGCGTGCGCGAGGCCATCGGGCTCATGTTCAATTTCGAATGGTCGAACGAGACGCTGTTCTATGGGCTCTACGAGCGGGTGAACTCGCCCTGGGAAAACAGCCCGCTCATGGCCGAGGGCAAGCCGAGCGAAGCCGAGCTGGCGCTGCTGCAGCCGCTGGCCAAGGATCTGCCGCCCGGCGTGCTGACCGATGACGCCGTGCTGCAGCCGGTTTCGGGCAAGACGCAGCTTGACCGCAGGAACATGCGCGATGCCGCCCGGCTGCTGGACGAGGCGGGCTGGAAGCCGGGCGCGGACGGGCTGCGCCGCAACGCCAAGGGCGAGCTGCTGCGGGTCGAGTTCCTGAACGACAGCGCCACCTTCGACCGGGTGATCAACCCCTTCGTGCAGAACCTGCGCGCCGTGGGCATCGACGCGGTGAACCTGCGGGTGGACGATGCACAACTGACGGCGCGCACCCGCAGCCACGATTTCGACATCGTGACGGATCAGCTGGCCCAGAGCTATTTCCTGTCCGGAGACACCGAGCAGACCTTCGGTTCGGAAAATGTCGGCGACGTGTTCAACCCGATGGGCCTGGCCAATCCGGCCATCGACCGGCTGATCCAGCTGGGCATCGAGGCGACCACGCAGGAAGAGATGACCACCGTTGCCCATGCGCTGGACCGCAGCCTGCGTGCCCTGCGCTTCTGGGTGCCGCAATGGTTCAAGGCCGAGCATACCGTCGCCTATTACGACATCTTCGGCCATCCCGAGACCTTGCCGCCCTATGCGCTGGGCGAGCTTGATTTCTGGTGGCATGACGCGGATAAGGCGGCAAAGCTGAAACAATCCGGCGCGCTGCGCTAGGGCCTTCGGGACCGGCGCGGATCAAGGCGGAGCAAGGGGACGGATGGCAGCCTATATCCTGCGGCGCTTGCTGCTGATCATACCCACGCTGATCGGCATCATGCTGGTCAATTTCACGCTGACGCAATTCGTCCCCGGCGGCCCGATCGAACAGATCATCGCCCGCGTCCAGGGCGAGGGCGACGCGCTGCGCAACATCACCGGCGGCGCCGGCGAGGCGCCGCAGAACACCGAATATGCCGGTGCCCGCGGCATCCCGCCCGAGCTGCTGGACCAGCTGGAAGTGCAGATGGGCTTTGCCAAGATCGTCTGCGCGCCCGATCATCAGGGCGAGCCTGACCTGAGGTCGCCCGATTGCGACAAGGAAAAGATCGGCGCGGCCGAGCGTTTCCTGATCATGCTGGGCAATTACGTCCGCTTCGATTTCGGCATCAGTTTCTTCCGCTCGATCTCGGTGATCGACCTGGTGCTGGAAAAGATGCCGGTCTCGATCACGCTGGGGCTGTGGTCGACGCTGATCGCCTATCTGATCTCGATCCCGCTGGGCATCCGCAAGGCGGTCCGGAACGGCACGCCCTTCGACACCTGGACTTCGGGTGCGATCATCGTCGGCTATGCCATCCCGGCCTTCCTGTTCGCGGTGCTGCTGATGGTGCTGTTCGCGGGCGGCAGCTACTGGCAGATCTTTCCGCTGCGCGGGCTGACCTCGGACAACTGGGCCGATCTGAGCCTCTGGGGCAAGGTCAAGGACTACCTGTGGCACATCGCCCTGCCGGTGACGGCCACCACCATCTCCAGCTTCGCCACGCTGACGCTCTTGACCAAGAACAGCTTCCTGGACGAGATCAACAAGCAATATGTGATGACCGCCCGCGCCAAGGGCCTGACCGAGGGCCGGGTGCTTTACGGCCATGTCTTCCGCAACGCCATGCTGATCGTGATCGCCGGGTTTCCGTCGATGTTCCTCGGCGTGTTCTTCGGCTCCTCGATCCTGATCGAGACCATCTTCTCGCTCGACGGCCTCGGGCGGCTGGGCTTCGAGGCGGCGGTGCAGCGCGACTACCCGGTGATCTTCGGCACGCTTTACGTCTTCGGCCTGCTGGGCCTGCTGGTCGGGATCCTTTCGGACCTGATGTATGTGCTGGTCGACCCGCGCATCGATTTCGAGCGGAGGGCCGGCTGATGGCGATGACCGAGCTGAACCGCCGCCGGCTGCGCAATTTCCGCCGCAACAAGCGCGCCTTCTGGTCGCTGGTCGTCTTCACCATCCTGTTCGTCGCCTCGCTGTTCGCGGAACTGATCGCCAACGACAAGCCGATCCTGGTCAGCTATCGGGGCGAGCTGCATTTCCCGGTCTATCGCTTCTATCCCGAGACCGCCTTCGGCGGCGATTTCGGCACCGAGGCGATCTATACCGATCCGGGCGTGCAATGCCTGATCCGCACCGGCGGAAGGCCCGAATGCTGGGACGACCCCGAGGCGACCGAGCAGGAGGCGCGCGAAACCGGCACGGTCGCGGGCGAGCCGGTCGAGAAGGGCTGGATGCTCTGGCCGCCGATCCCCTATCACTATCGCACCATCAACAATGTCGGCACCGCCCCCAGCGCGCCGGACAGCGCCCATTGGCTGGGCACCGACGACACCTCGCGCGATGTGCTGGCGCGGGTGATCTACGGCTTCCGCCTGTCGATCCTGTTCACGCTGATCGTGACCGTGGTCGCCTCGCTTCTGGGCATCGCGGCGGGCGCGGTGCAGGGCTATTTTGGCGGGCGCACCGATCTGGTCTTTCAGAGATTGCTTGAGATATGGAGCTCAACCCCTTCGCTTTACGTGATTATCATCCTGTTCGCGATCCTGGGGCGAAGTTTCTGGCTGCTGGTCTTCGTCTCGATCCTGTTCGGCTGGCCGGCATTGGTCGGCGTGGTGCGGGCCGAGTTTCTGCGGGCGCGCAACTTCGAATATGTCCGGGCGGCGCGGGCGCTGGGGGTGAATGACCGCACGATCATGTTCCGCCATATCCTGCCCAATGCCATGGTGGCGACGCTGACCATGCTGCCCTTCGTGGTCACCGGCACCATCTCGTCGCTGGCGGCGCTGGATTATCTGGGCTACGGCCTGCCCAGCTCGGCCCCCTCGCTGGGCGAGCTGGCCCTGCAGGCCAAGCAGAACCTGCAGGCGCCCTGGCTGGGCTTCACCGCCTTCTTCAGCTTCGCCATCATGCTGTCGCTGCTGGTGTTCATCTTCGAGGGCGTGCGCGACGCCTTCGACCCAAGAAAGACCTTCCGATGACGCCGGTTCTGAAAGTCAGCGACCTGCGGGTGGGGTTCCGGCAGGACGGGCAGCTGGTGCCCGCCGTCAAGGGCGTCAGCTTCACCGTGGGCAAGGGCGAGACGGTGGCGCTGGTCGGCGAATCCGGCTCGGGCAAGTCGGTCACCGCGCTGTCGACCGTGCGGCTGCTGGGCGAGGCGGCCGAGGTCGCGGGCTCGGTCCGCTATGCTGGGCGCGAATTGCTGGGCGCTTCCGAGCCCGAGCTGCGCCGGGTGCGCGGCAATGACATCAGCTTCATCTTCCAGGAGCCGATGACCTCGCTGAACCCGCTGCACACGCTGGAGCGGCAGTTGGCCGAAAGCCTGGCGCTGCATCAGGGGCTGCGCGGTGCGGCGGCGCGGGCGCGGATCATCGAGCTGCTGACCCGCGTCGGAATCCGCGACCCGGAAACGCGGCTGGCCGATTACCCGCACCAGCTGTCCGGCGGCCAACGCCAGCGGGTGATGATCGCCATGGCGCTGGCGAACGGGCCGGAACTGCTGATCGCCGACGAGCCGACGACGGCGCTGGACGTGACCATCCAGGCGCAGATCATGGAGCTGCTGGCCGAACTCAAGGCCGCCGAGGGGCTGTCGATGCTGTTCATCAGCCACGACCTGGGCTTGGTGCGCCGCATCGCCGACCGGGTCTGCGTGATGAAGGGCGGCGAGATCGTCGAGCAGGGCCCGGTCGAGCAGATATTCTCCGATCCGCAGCACGACTATACCCGCATGCTGCTGGCGGCCGAGCCCAAGGGCCGGGCCGAGCCGATCACCGGCGATGCGCCGCAGATCGTGGCGACCCGGGACCTCAAGGTCTGGTTCCCGATCCAGCGCGGCTTCCTGCGCCGCACCGTCGGCCACGTCAAGGCGGTGAACGGCGCCACGCTGTCGGTCCGGGCAGGCGAGACGCTGGGCATCGTCGGCGAATCCGGCTCGGGCAAGACCACGCTGGCGCTGGCGATCATGCGGCTGATCGAAAGCGACGGGCCGATCCTCTACATGGGCCGCGACATTTCCAAGGTGCCGGGCCGGGCGCTGCGCGGCCTGCGCCGCGACATGCAGATCGTGTTCCAGGACCCCTATGGCAGCCTGTCGCCGCGCATGACGGTCGAGCAGATCATCGCCGAGGGCCTGGGCGTGCACGGCGTCGAACCCGGCCGCAACCGCCGCGAGATGGTGGATGAGATCATGCGCGAGGTCGGGCTGGACCCCGCCACCATGCACCGCTATCCGCATGAATTCAGCGGCGGCCAGCGCCAGCGCATCGCCATCGCCCGCGCCATGATCCTGAATCCCAAGCTGGTGGTCCTGGACGAGCCGACCTCGGCGCTGGACATGACCGTGCAGGTGCAGATCGTCGAGCTGCTGCGCCGCTTGCAGAAAAAGCACGGGCTGGCCTTCCTGTTCATCAGCCACGACCTGCGCGCGGTGCGCGCCATGTCGCACCAGATCATGGTCATGCGCGCCGGCGAGGTGGTCGAGCAGGGCGCGACCCAGGCGGTCTTCGACCATCCGCAAAGCGACTATACCCGCCGCCTGATCGAGGCGGCCTTCCTGACGGCCATCGCATGAAAATCCTGTTCGTCCACCAGAATTTCCCGGCGCAGTTCCTGCATCTGGCGCCGGCCCTGGCGGCGCGCGGCCATCACGTGCTGGGCCTGACGGACGAGACGAACCCGCGCCCCTCGCCGGTCCGGGTGGTGCGCTACAAGGCGCCGGGCGAGCTGAAGCTGCCGCCGATGCTGGGCCGCACCTATAGCGACCATGCCGAGCGCGGCTGGCTGGCCGCGCGCGGCTGCCGGGCATTGCGCGACCGGCACGGCTATACGCCCGACGTGATCTTCGGCCATAGCGGCTGGGGCGAGACGCTGTTCCTGCGCGAGATCTGGCCCGAGGCGAAGCTGCTGGTCTATGCCGAACTCATGTATCGCACCCGTGGCCACGACGTCGGTTTCGACCCCGAGATCAGCCCGGACAGCGACGAGGGGCGGGTCAGCACCGTCGCCCGCTCGGCGCATCTGATCCAGGGGCTGGTGCAGGCCGATGCCGGGCTGGCGCCGACCGAATACCAGGCGCATTCCTTTCCGCCCGAGCTGCGCGGCAAGCTGACGGTGATCCATGACGGCATCGACACGCTGAAGGTCTGCCCCAATCCGCTGGCTGAATTCCTGCTGCCCGACGGGCGCAAGCTGCAGGCCGGGGACGAGGTGCTGACCTATGTCTCGCGTTCGCTGGAGCCCTATCGCGGCTTTCACCGCTTCATGCGCGCGCTGCCCGAAGTGCTGCGGGCGCGGCCGGATGCGCAGGTGGTGCTGGTCGGCGGCGACGGCGTCAGCTATGGCGGCCTGCCCCGGGACGCGGCCAGCTGGAAGGAAAAGCTGCTGGCGGAACTGGACGGCCGGCTGGACCCGGCGCGCGTGCATTTCATGGGCCGCGTGCCCTATCCGCAATATCTGGCGCTGCTGCAGGTGGCCCGGGTGCATTGCTACCTGACCTATCCCTTCGTGCTCAGCTGGTCGCTGACCGAGGCGATGGCGGCGGGGTGCTATGTCGTCGGCTCGGATACCGAGCCGGTGCGCGAACTGGTCCGCGACGGCGAAAACGGCCGGCTGGTGCCGTTCTTCGACCAGCCGGCGCTGGAGGCGGCGCTGATCCGCGGGCTGGCCGGCGATCCCGATGCCGCGCGGCTGCAGGCGGCGGCGCGGCAGACGATCCTGGACGGCTATGACCTGCATCGGCACAGCCTGCCGCGGCTGATCGACTGGGTCGAGAGCTTCGCGCCCTGAAGCGTTTCCGGGGACAATCGGCGTCCACCTGTTGGAAATGCCTTAAAGCTCGATCTCGCTTTCCGGGTCGCGCTCGGGCAGCGGCTGCGGCACGCCGGGATCGTCCGGGCGCGGGTTCAGGCGCGGATCGTCCCCGGGCGGCGGGCGCAGCATGTCGCGCAGCGTATCGCCCACCGGCGGCGGTGGCGGCGCGTCGGCGCGGCGGCGGATAAGGATATCGCCGTTTTCCAGCCGCTCGGGCGCTTGGTAATGGCGCACGTCGTCCATCAGCTTGCCGATATCCTGCAGCACCGGCGCGACCGAGCCCAGCGTGTCGCCCAGGTCCCGGCCAAGCCGGTCCAGATGCGGTTCGGCCCGATCCAGCAGATTGCGCATGAAGTTTTCCAGACCGCGTTCCAGCGTGTCGGATTCCGGGGCGGGCGTCGCCTCGGGCGTCATCTCGGGCGGCGGCTCGTCGGCCAGCGGCGGCTCGTAATCCTGCGCCATGGCGGCGGGGGACATGAGCACGCAGAGCATCAGGGCGAGAACGGGATTGCGCATAGGCCGGTCCTTCGGCTGTTCGCAGGGGAAACGGGCGCCGGTCCGGGCGGGTTCCCTCAGGCCGGGCGCATCCGGTGCATGTTGCGGAAATTCTCCCAGGCCTCGTTCAGGGCGCGGGTGCGGGCCTCGGCCAGGCGGATCGCCTCGGGCGGCAGGCCGCGGGCCAGGGCGCGGTCGGGGTGGCTTTCACGCACCAGTTCGCGCCAGCGCCGCCGCGCCTCGGGCAGCGGCGTGTCGGGCGTCACGCCCAGCACCTCGCAGGAAGGGCAGCCCTGCCGGCGGTCGTGGCGGGCGCGGATCGCCGCCACCTGCGCGGGCGGCAGGCCGAAGATGCGCGCCACCTCGTCGATGAAGATGATCTCGGCTTCGTGCAGGTCGCTGTCGGCGACGGCGATGATGAACAGCCCCTCGACCACATCGGCCAGCACCGGGTCGCCTGGCGGGAACATGGCCGCGATGCGCCGCGCCCAGGCGTCGAAACCGGCGACATCCTGCCGCGCCAGGTCGAAGACCCGGGCGGCGTTCTTTTCCTCGGAGCGGGGGATGATGAAGACGCGGCGAAAGGCCGCCACCTCGGAACGCGCCACGGCGCCGTCGGCCTTGGCAAGCTTGGCCCCCAGCGCGATCACCGCGATGGTGAAGGCCACCGATTTCTCTGGCGGGGTGGCGGCACGGCGCGCGCCGACGATCGCCGCCAGCCGGTCGGCGATGCGCTGCCAGAAGCTGCGCGGCTTGGGCAGTTCGGGGCAGGTCTTCTGCGGGTCCTTGATCGCGGCATCCATGGCAGCAGCCTAGGCGGGGCGGGATGCCAAGTCCACTGACATTCCCGCCAGTTACGAGGCGTTACCTGCGGCTTTCCAGCGCCGCCTTCACGACCAGCACCACCAGCGCAATGACGGTCAGGGTCGAGGCGGCGGCAAAGGCGCCGGTGGTGTTGAGGTCGTTGAACATCAGCTCGATCTGCAGCGGCAGGGTGTTGGTCTGGCCGCGGATCGAGCCCGAAACCACCGAGACTCCGCCGAATTCGCCCACCGCCCGAGCCGTGCACAGCACCGCGCCGTAAAGCAGCGCCCAGCGGATATTGGGCAGGGTGACGCGGGAAAACACCTGCCAGCCGCGCGCGCCCAGGGTGACTGCCGCCTGCTCCTGTTCCGAGCCTTGCGCCTGCATCAGCGGCAGCACCTCGCGCACCACGAAGGGGGCGGTGACGAACATGGTGACCAGCACGATGCCGGGCAGGGCGAACATCACCTTCAGGTCATGCGCGGCCAGCCAGGGACCCAGCAGGCCCTGCCGGCCGTAAAGCAGCAGGTAGCAGATGCCGGCGATGATCGGCGAGATCGAGAAGGGGATCTCGATCAGCACCATCAGCAGCTTGCGCCCCGGAAAGCGGAAGCGGGCGATGGCCCAGGCGGCGGCGATGCCGAAGGCGATGTTGACCGGCACCACGATCACCGCGACCACCGTGGTCAGCCAGATCGCATGCAGGACCAGCGGATCGGCAATGTTCTTCAGATAGACCGCCCAGCCCTCGGCGAAGGCGCGCCAGAAGATGAAGGCCAGGGGCGCCACGACAAAGATCGCCGTCAGCACGAAGGCCAGCCCGATCAGCAGGCGCGGCACCGTGCGGCTTTGGCCGGGGGCATGGGTAAGGGCGAGGGTGCTCATCACCGGGCCTCCAGATGGCGGGCGGCCCGGAACTGGATCAGGTTCGACAGCGCCAGCAGGATCAGCGCAATGAGCAGCAGCACCAGCGCAATGGCGGCTGCGCCCTGATAGTCGTATTCCTCCAGCCGGATGAAGGCCAGCAGCGCCGCGATCTCGGTCTTGAAGGGCAGGTTGCCGGCGATGAACACCACCGCGCCGAACTCGCCCAGGGATCGGGCGAAGGCCACGGTCGAGCCCGCCAGCCAGGCCGGCAGGATCGCCGGCAGCACGACGCGGCGGAAGATGGCGAAGGGCCGGGCGCCCAGCGTCATCGCCGCCTGTTCCAGCGCCGGGTCCAGATCCTCCAGCACCGGCTGGATGGCGCGCACCACGAAGGGGATCGAGGTGAAGGTCATCGCCAGGATCACGCCGCCCAGCGTATAGACCAGCTCGATCCCCGCCCCGGTCAGCGGCGCGCCGAACCAGCCGTTCGCGGAGTAAAGCGCGGTCAGCGAGATGCCGGCGACGGCGGTCGGCAGGGCGAAGGGAATGTCCATCAGCGCGTCGAGGATGCGCTTGCCCGGAAAGTCGTAGCGCGTCAGCACCCAGGCCATCAGCAGGCCGTAGAAGGCGTTGAAGACGGTGGCCGCGGCGGCGGCGGTCAGCGTCACCCGCAAGGCCGCCAGCGTGCGCGGCGCGGTGACGATGGCCCAGAACCGTGCCGGGCCGATCTCGGCCCCTTTCAGCACCAGCGCCACCACCGGGATCAGGATCACCAGCGCGACGTAAAGCAGCGTCGTGCCGAGGCTCAGCGAGAACCCCGGCAAAACGCGTTTCGCGCGGATGGGCGCGGCGGCGGCGGTCATTGGTTGACGAAGACCTTGTCGAGGATGCCACCCTCGGCCAGATGCTCGGCCGTGACCTTGTCCCAGCCGCCGAAGACCTCGTCCACGGTCAAGAGCTTCACCTCGGGGAACTCGGCGGCGTATTTCGCCGTCACCGCCTCGTCGGTGGTGCGGAAATGGTTCTCGGCCAGCGTCTCCTGCGCCTCGGGCGAATAGAGCCAGTTGAGATATTCCGTCGAGATTTCGGTGGTGCCGTTCTTCTCGGCGTTCTCGGTCACCACGGCGACCGGGAAGGCGGCGAAGAGGCTGGTCGCCGGTGTCACCGCCTCGAAGCCCTGCGCCTCGTATTGCTTGGCAATGGCCTTGGTCTCGGCCTCGAAGGTGATGAGCACGTCGCCGATATTGCGCTCGGCGAAGGTCTGGGTGGCGGCGCGGCCGCCGGTGTCGAAGACCGGCACGTTGGCAAAGATCTTGCCCACGAATTCCTGCGCCTTCTCGGGCGTGCCGCCCTCTTGCGTCAGGGCATAGGCATAGGCGGCCAGATAGGTATAGCGCCCGTTGCCGCTGGTCTTGGGGTTCGGGAACACCGCCTGCACGTCGTCGCGCGCCAGGTCCGCCCAGTCCTTGATGCCCTTGGGATTGCCCTCGCGCACCAGGAAGGCCGGCAGCGAGTAATAGGGCGAGGCGCCGTTGGGCAGGGCCTCGCGCCAGTTCTCGGCCACCAGCCCGCCCTCGGCCAGCACGTCCACGTCGGTTTCCTGATTGAAGGTCACCACATCGGCCGGCAGCCCCTCGAGGATGGCGCGCGCCTGTTTCGACGAGCCGGCATGGCTTTGGTCGATGGTCACGTCGCGGCCGGTCTTGTCCTTCCAATAGGCCTGGAATTCGGGGTTCAGCGCCTCGAACAGCTCGCGGGCGATGTCATAGCTGACATTCAGGATCTTGTCCTGGGCCAGCGCCGGGGTGGACCCCAGCAGAAGCGCCAGCGCGGCGACGTGAAGCTTGCGGATCATCATAGGCTTTTCTCCTTGCGGGGGAATTCGGCGGCGGCGGCCTGCGGCGGCAGGGCGCGGGGGCCGGGAAAGATCGTGCCCGCCTCGGGGCGCAGGTTGACGCGGGCGCCGGGGACGAGGCCCTGCGCCTCGGGCGCGCGGCGGGGCAGGTCGATGCCGAAATGACCGGTGCCGTCGGTCAGGTCCAGCCGCAGCAGGGCGCCGTTGCTGGTGCGGTGCGCGACCTGCCAGCGCCCGGCAGGATCGGTCAGCGGCGTCACGTCGGCGGGGCGCAGGAACAGCGTGGCCGGACCGTCGGGCAGGGCGCGGCGCGGCAGGCGGCTGCTGTCCAGCCCCTGCGCCTCGGCGCGGCCGGCCTGCAGCACCACCGGCAATTCGATGGTCGCGCCCATGAAGCGGGCGACGAAAGGGCTGGCGGGGTGGTCGTGGATCTGGTCGGCATTGCCGATCTGCTCGATCCGGCCCTCGCCCATCACCACGACGCGGTCGGCCAGCTCGAAGGCTTCCTCCTGGTCATGGGTGACGAAGATCGTGGTCGAGCCGGTCTCGTCATGCACTTCGCGCAGCCAGGCGCGCAGGTCGCGGCGCACGGCGGCGTCCAGCGCACCGAAAGGCTCGTCGAGCAGCAGCACCGTGGGCTCGATGGCCAGCGCCCGACCAAGCGCGACGCGCTGGCGCTGCCCGCCCGAAAGCTGCGCCGGGTAACGGTCGCCCAGATGCGCGATCTGCAGGAATTCCAGCAGCTGGTCCACCTTGGCCGCGATGACCGCCTTGCCCGGTCGCTGGGCGCGCGGGCGCACGGTCAGGCCGAAGGCGATATTGTCGCGCACGCTCATATGCGGGAACAGCGCGTAATGCTGGAAGACGAAGCCGATGCGCCGGTCCTGCGCCGCCAGGTGCAGCCAGTCCGCGCCATGCACCACCAGCCCGCCAGAATTCGGCCATTCCAGCCCGGCGATGATCTTCAGCAGCGTGGTCTTTCCCGAACCCGAGGGTCCGAGCAGCGCCACCAGCTCGCCCGATTCGATGGTCAGGTCGATGCCGCGCAGCACCGCGGTGCCGTCGAAGCTTTTGGTCATGTGCTCGATGACGATGGACATGGCGCCTCCGTTTTCGGGCCAGAGGTAACGGGCCGGCCGGGGCCCGGCAAGGCGGCCGGGCCTCTGGCGCATGGGCGGGCGGCGAATGTTTTCCCAAGCCCGGCCGGGCGGAGGACCGCTGTTCCCGGCCCGCCGGGCCCCGGGCGGAAACCGTCCGGGCCGGGGCAGGCGCGCAAACGCATTCTTCCTTATTTTTCATGCCGCCCTGCGGCGCGGGGCTTCGCAATCCCGCGGGCCGCTGCTAGGGTCCGGCGCGCAGGCGGAAAGGATGGCGGACGATGGATGGCGGGGATCTGGTGATCAGGCGGGAAAGCCCCTTGGGCGGGGATCTGGCGCTGCTTTTTCAGCGCCATACCGCCGACATGCATGCCGACACGCCGCCGGACTCGATCCACATGCTGCCGCGCGCCGCGCTCGACACGCCCGAGATCGCCTTCTTCGTGCTGCGCGAGGGCGGGGTGCCCCTGGGCATGGGCGCGGTCAAGCGCATCGCCCCCGATCATGGCGAGATCAAGTCCATGCATGTGCTGGCCGAGGCCCGCGGCCGCGGCCATTCCCGCCGCATGCTTCAGGCGCTGATCGACCATGCCCGGTCCGAGGGGATGGCGCGGCTGAGCCTTGAGACCGGGGTGCAGCCGACCTTCATCGCCGCGCGCGGGCTTTACCTGCGGGCGGGTTTCGTCGAATGCCCGCCCTTCGGCGATTACCGGCACGACCCGAACAGCGTCTACATGACGATTGACCTGGGCGGTTCGGATTGAACGGTTGATTCAGCCGCCATCCTGCGCCATGACTGCCGCCGTGCGGGCCCGTAGCTCAACTGGATAGAGCAGGGACCTTCTAAGTCCAAGGTTGAGGGTTCGAGCCCTTCCGGGCCCGCCAATGGCATCATGACGCTTTGGGCCGACATGCAGCGGCCGGCTTTCCTATAAAGCGGGCTTGTATCAGGCCGCTCTGCTCCGCTGCCTTCCGGGCGTCACGCCGGGGCGGATGCCGCGGCCTTCCCTTCCACAGCCAGCCGGCATCATAAGGGGGTGTCGCCGTCTCGCCGCGGTGGCGTTTGGCGGGCAGCAGCGGGCGCGGCAGCATCAGGCCCGGCTGCCGGATAGGCGACCGAAGCCCGGCAGCCGGCCTTCGCCGGCGCAGGATCGCCGTCGGGGGCCGGCCGGGGCCAGAAAAAGGCCGGCCAATGGCCGGCCCCAGGTGCCTTGCGGCTGGCCCGGCGCTTACTGCACCAGGGCCTTGTGATGCTGGGCGTGGCGCACCGCCAGCTTGCGGCCCATCCGTCCCGAGGCCAGCAGGCGCGCGCCCTGCGGCAGGTCGTCCTCGGCCCGGTCGCGCAGCTCCGGGAACAGCGCGAAGATCTCGGCCTGGGCCTCGCGGCCGACGGATTTCAGCGCCTCGGGGCCAGTGTAAAGCGACTCGGTCTCGGCGCCTTCGGACAGCACGATCTCGTGCCGGTCGAAAAGGAAGTGGAAATATTCCACCGCCTCGATCTCCTGGGCAATGTCGATGCCGTCGATCTGCAGAAGCTGCTTGGCGGCGACCAGAACCTCGGCGGCGCCGAACATCTTCTGCGCGATCTTCGAGCGCACCAGGATGCGATGCTGGGGCGAGACGATCAGGTCGCGCCCGGGCAGACCCTGTCCGAGCGCGCCGGCCGAGATGCGGATCGGGCGCAGGTTCGGGCTGGTCTCCAGCATGCGGCTGCCCACCACGCGCGAGCCGACCCAGCGCACCGGCTGCAGCCCGTGGTCGCGGGTCATCACCAGCATGCCGGGCCGCAGTTCCTCGACCGGAAGCGGGCCGTGCTCGGTCTCGATCAGCGTGCCGCGGGCAAAGCAGGGGAAGCAATGCCGGTCGACGAAGATGCCGTCATAGCACAGGTCGTAATTGCTCGACTTGCTGGGGAAGTTGACCGACACGATGGGCCGGGTGGTCAGCGCCTCGACCTCGGCCGCCGACGCGCCCTTGGGCGGCGGCATCAGGAAGGTGTGGCCGGCCGAATCCTGCATGATGCGGACCGGCAGGTGCAGCGTCTCGTAGCTGCCGTCCGGGTTGCGGAAGGTCACTGCGGTGTTCTTGACGATGAAGGTCGAATCGACCTTGTAGCTCGAGACGTTGCCGTCGCCATCCGCGTCATGGCGGATCGGCTCCGACAGAAAGCCGAAGGGGCCGTCATTGGTGCGGATGACGCCGTCGCGGTTGACGTCGACGGCGCTGACCTCGACCAGGTTGCGCGCCAGCGGGTCGGTCTGCGAGCCGAAGCTCTTGCCGCCAAGGGTGCTGCTAGCCTTTTCGGCGCCGGGGGAAAATTCATTGGGATCCATATCGGGCAGCTTGCCGAGATAGATCATGTTTTCGCAGTCGGGGCCGGTCGGGCCGCAATGATGACCGTGGCCGCCATGCTTAAAAGACATATCAACACTCGCTATTCAGATACGCGCCCGTTCCCGGGGCCGCGTAATCGGTTGCCTCGCGCGTCTGGCTGCCGGGCAAGCGAGATCCTTCGCCGAAATCGACGTTCCAGCCGAAATTGGCCGGACAAGCCTGTCAGGAGGCGCGACGCGCAGTATCGGGTCAACAGGACGCCGACATCAATTTGTCTAGAATATGGCGATTTTATCGCAAGGGGAAAAACTGAACCGTTCGGTTAAAAATCTAGTAAATTCATAATGGTTAACGAGCCTGCGCGGGCGATATCGATGAATTCTCAGGAAAATTGTTCGCGGCCTCTTTCCGGCATTATGTCGAAAAGATTGCGCACGGCCTGCGGCTGTGGCGCAAATGCGGCGGGGCTGGGGGCCGAAAAACGAAAGGGCCGGGCGAATGCCCGGCCCTCGCGATAGATCCTGTCGGTTGCGATTATTCGCGATTGCCGAGGAACTGCAGCAGGAACATGAACAGGTTCAGGAAGTCCAGATAGAGCTGCAGCGCGCCCATGATCGCGGCCTTGCCGAGGAAGTCGCGGTCCGAATTCGCCAGCTGCAGATAGGTGTTCTTGATGTTCTGCGTGTCATAGGCGGTCAGGCCAGCAAAGATCAGCACGCCGATCGCCGAGATGGCGAACTGCATGGCGCTGGACTGCAGGAACAGGTTCACGATCATGGCGACGATCAGGCCGATCAGGCCCATCATCAGGAAGGTGCCCATCCCCGACAGGTCGCGCTTGGTCGTGTAGCCATAAAGCGACAGCCCGGCGAAGGCGATCGCGGTGATCAGGAAGGTCTGCACGATCGAGAACGAGGTATAGGCGGCGAAGATCCAGCTGATCGAGATGCCCATCACCGCGGCGAAGGCATAGAACAGCGTCGTCGCGCCCTGCACCGACAGGCGGCTCAGCGCGGCGCCGAAGGCAAAGACCATGACCAGCGGCGCGAACATCACCAGCCATTTCACCGGCGACAGATACAGCGTCTTGCCGAATTCGGTCAGGTAATGGCCGTTGCCGAGCGCCCATTGCGTGGGCGTGTCGGACAGGGTCAGCCCGGCCATGCCCCAGGCGGTGCCGGCGGTGACCAGCATGCCCACGGCCATCAGGCCATAGACCTTGTTCATATAGGCGCGCAGGCCCTCATCCACGGCAGCCGAGCGCGTCGCGGTCCCGGCCGTGCGGATCGAATTGTAGTCTTGCATAAGTTCTCCCCGGTCGAAAATCGCGGTGCGGCCCGGATGGCCCACCATCCACGCAGATATTGGCGAAGGATGCAGATTTTTCAATGCGCGGGGAGAGGTTTCGGGGGCATTTGACGAAAATTTCAGATGCTAACGATCACCTTGCCCGTCGAACGCCGGCTTTCCAGCAGTTCATACCCCTCGGCCAGCCGTTCCAGCGGCAGGGTCGCGCCGACATGCGGCCGCAGGCGGCCGGCATTGTAGAGGGCGAAGAGCGCGGCGATGTCCTGGCGCAGCAGCGCGGGGTCGAGCTTGCGATAGCCGCCCCAATAGAAGCCGTGGACGGCGATGTTCTTGACCAGGGCATGGTTCAGCGGCAGGGCCGGGGGCTTGCCGCCGGCAAAGCCGATGACCAGGAAACGCCCGCCGGGGTGCAGGGCGCCGAATGCGGCCTCGCCCGGCGCGTCGCCCACCGGGTCGTAGACCACGTCGACGCCGCCCAGATCGCGCAGCGCGGCGCGCAGGTCGGGGCAGGTGTCGCTGTCGATGCATTCCGCGGCCCCCGCCGCCCGCGCCACCGCCAGCTTTTCGGCGCCGCGCGCCACGGCGATCACCCGCGCGCCGAGCGCGGCCCCGACCTCGACCGCCGTCAGCCCGACGCCGCCCGCCGCGCCCAGGACCGCCAGCGTCTCGCCGGGGCGCAGTCCGGCGCGCAGCGTCAGCGCGAAATGGCTGGTGCCGTAGGCGATCAGGAAGCCGGCCGCCTCCTCATAGCGCATCGCATCGGGAATCGGGTGGCAGCATTCGGCGGGAAACAGGTTGGCCTCGGCCATGGTGCCCTGGCTCTGGACCACGACGCGCGTGCCGGGCGCCAACGCCACGCCGGGGCCGGCGGCCAGCACCTCGCCCGCGCCCTCCAGCCCGGGAATGAAGGGCAGGGGCGGGGTTTCCTGATAGCGCCCCCGGGTCATCAGCAGATCGGCGAAATTCAGCGCAGCCGCCCGCAGCCTGACCAGCACCTCGCCGGGGGCGGGCTGGGCCAGCGCCAGTTCACCCGCTACGGGAGAGCCGGACATTTCCTTGATTTGCATCATTTTCCAGGTCGTCTGCATGATTCCTCCTGCCCTGTCGCCGCGCCGGCTGCGCCGCTTTCTTCCATGTTTCCCGCGGGTTCGGCCAGCCTTTTTCAGGGCCTGTAATCGCTTGTCTTTTTGGACAAGTGGGCATTATCAAGCTCGAAAATTGCGTCAATCTGGTGTAGCGCCCGTTTAGATTGAGTGAGGTGTTACCATGAAACATAACGTGGATGTCCATGTCGGAAAGCGGATCCGTCATCGCCGATGGATGATCGGCATGACGCAGCAGCAGCTTGCCGAGAAGGTCGGGATCAAGTTCCAGCAGATCCAGAAATACGAGACCGGGATGAACCGCGTCTCGGCTTCGCGGCTTTGGGACATCGCGCAGGCGGTGGATGTGCCCGTCAGCTTCTTCTTCGAGGGGCTCGAGGACGGCCATGTGCAGAACACGGTCGAGGGCGACATCCTTGCCGACAAGGAGGCGCTGCAGCTGGTCCGCGCCTATTACGCCATGCCCGAGGCCCAGCGGCGCCAGATCTTCGAGCTGGCCCGCGTGCTTTCGGACGCGGCCTGAGCCGGACCGCCGCCGTTCCCAGGCTTTCGCTTGCGGGACGCAGCGGCTAAACCTGCGCCCGAGGCAGAACTGCGGGGGCAGGCGATGACAAGCGCGA
This sequence comes from Paracoccus sp. J39, assembly GCF_000518925.1. Taxonomy (NCBI): domain Bacteria; kingdom Pseudomonadati; phylum Pseudomonadota; class Alphaproteobacteria; order Rhodobacterales; family Paracoccaceae; genus Paracoccus; species Paracoccus sp. J39. The sequence continues at coordinate 106,372 of NZ_JAEN01000004.1, forward strand.
ACAAGACCATTCCTGTCGAGGAGGCTGAGCGGATCGTGGCCGTGGCGCATCGCCTGGCCGATGCCGCGCGTGTCGAGACGCTGAGCCTGTTCCGCAGCCCGGCGCTGCGGCCCGACAACAAATCCGCCACCGGCTTCGACCCGGTGACTGAAGCCGACCGGGCCAGCGAGCGCGCCATGCGCGCCATCCTGGCCGCCGAGCGCCCCGAGGATGGCATCCTGGGCGAGGAATACGGTGTCCAGAACGGACAAAGCGGCCTGAGCTGGGTCCTTGATCCCATCGACGGCACCCGCGCCTTCATGGCGGGGGCGCCGAGCTGGGGCGTGCTGATCGGGGTCAGCGACGCCCGGGGGCCGATCTACGGCATCGTCGATCAGCCGCATCTGGACGAGCGTTTCGAGGGCGGGCTGGGCCATGCCCGGCTGATCTCGCGCGCGGGGACGGTGCCGCTTCGGGCGCGGCAGGGCGTCGCCCTGGCCCAGGCCACGCTGATGACCACCTATCCCGAGGTCGGCAGCCCCGCCGAGCACGCCGCCTTTTCGCGGGTCGCGGCCCGGGCGCGGCTGGTCCGCCACGGGCTGGACTGCTACGCCTATGCGCTGCTTGCTGCCGGCCATGTCGATCTGGTGATCGAGGCGGGGCTGCAGCCCTATGACGTGGTCGCGCCGATAGCCGTGGTGCAGGCGGCGGGCGGCGTGGTGACCGACTGGCAGGGCGGTCCCGCGCATGGCGGCGGCACCATCCTCGCCGCGGGTTCACAGGAATTGCACGCTGAGGCGCTAACGCTTCTGAAGGGCGATTGAGGCCCGTCCGCAAGGCCCCTATGGTGCCGCTAACCGTCCAGCCCCGAACTCCGAGAGGAGCCTGCCGATGACCGAGCCGCGCGACGCCGAGACCGAGACCTCGGAAGCCGATTTCCAGCTGAGCCGGCGGGATATCGACGCGATCAACAGGGCCATAGACGAGGCCGACGGCCCGGCGCTGGACGGGCTGCTCGAACCGATGCACGCCGCCGATATCGCCGACCTGATCGAGCAGCTGACTCCGGCCCGGCGGCGCGAGTTCCTGCAGCTCTATTCCGGCGAGATCGACGGCGAGATCCTGTCCGAGATCGACGAATCCATCCGCGAGGAGGTGATCGAGCAGCTGCCGCACGAGGTGGTGGCCGAAGCCGTGCGCGAGATGGACAGCGACGACGTCGTCGACCTGATCGAGGATATGGAGGCGCCCGAGCAGCAGGCGATCCTGGCGGCGCTGGACGAATCCGACCGGGCCGCCGTCGAACGCTCGCTGACCTGGCCGGAATATTCGGCCGGCCGCCTCATGCAGTCCGAGGTGGTCACGGCGCCCGAGCACTGGACCGTGGGCGAGACCATCGACTTCCTGCGCGCCGAGGAATGGCTGCCCGACCAGTTCTATCACGTCGTGCTGGTCGATCCGCGCCGCCACCCGACCGGCTATGTCACGCTGGGCAAGCTGCTGGCCTCGCGCCGCCATGTGCCGCTGCGCGACATCGCCGAGGACAGCTTCCGCACCATCTCGGCCCGCCAGGACGAGGGCGACGTGGCCTATGCCTTCAACAAGTATCACCTGATCTCGGCCCCGGTCGTGGACGACGACGACCGGCTGGTTGGGGTCATCACCATCGACGACGCCATGTCCGTGCTGGACGAGGAGCATGAGGAGGACTTTCTGCGCATGGCCCGCGTCTCGGACGAGAGCCATGTTTCGGACGGTCCCTTGCAGACCGCGCGCCAGCGGCTGCCCTGGCTGGTGATCAACCTTTGCACCGCCTCGCTTTCCGCGCTGGTGATCTCGCGCTTCGAATCCACGCTGGCGCAGCTTGTGATTTTGGCGGCGCTGATGCCCATCGTCGCCTCGACCGGCGGCATCGCCGGCACGCAGTCGCTGGCCGTGGCGGTGCGGGCGCTGGCCACGCGCGAGCTGACCAGGGCCAATGCCCGCCGCGTGATCTTGCGCGAGCTGGTGGCGGGGCTGCTGAACGGGTTGGGACTGGCCGTGCTGCTGACCCTGGCCGGAACATTCATCCTGGGCAATCTGCAGATCGGTCTGGTGCTGGGCATGGCGATGATCGCCAACCAGATCGTTGCGGCCATGGGCGGGGTGCTGGTGCCGCTGGGCCTGAGCAAGCTGGGACTGGATCCTGCACTGGCATCCGGAACATTCGTCACCACCATGACCGACATGATGGGATTCTTTGCATTTCTGGGGCTGGCGACGTGGATCCTGATATGAAGGCCGCCTTGCGGCAGCAGGCGCTGGTGGCGCGGGTGCAGGGCGGCGACGATGCCGCGCTGACCCGGAACCTGACCGCGGCGCTGGCGCCGCATCGCGGCAAGGTGCTCGCCGGCTACTGGCCGATGCGCGGCGAGGCCGATCCGCACCCGGCCATGGCGGTCCATGACGGCCCGGTCTGCCTGCCGGTGGTGATCGGGCCGGCGCAGCCGCTGGAATTCCGTGCCTGGGACGGGCGGCTTGAACCCGGGCGATTCGGCACCAGCCACCCGCCGGCCGATTCGCCGGTGCTGCGCCCCGAGGTTCTGATCGTGCCGCTGGCCGGCTTCGACCGGGCGGGCCATCGGCTGGGCTATGGCGGCGGCTTCTACGACCGGACGCTGGCGGAGCTGCGCGCCGGGGCGCCGGTCGTGGCCATCGGGCTGGCCTATGCCGTGCAGGAGATTCGCGCCATCCCCGCCGAGCCGACCGACCAGCCGCTGGACCTGATCGTCACCGATGGGGGTGTCATCCTGCCGCAGCCGGAAAAATCGCAATGCGCGAGTTTGGGAACAAATTTGCAACCCTGACGCCTGGCGGCTGGGGATAAGCCTGTGGAAACCGCGTGAGCGGCGGCGGGGAACCTTGCCAGATCGCTTGGCTTTTCGGCTTTTGTCGGGATTTGCCAGTTGTTAACAATGCACTTGCAGCGAATCCCCGCCCTTGGCCGAGGGTCTGTTTCGATGCTGCTGTCCAGCAAAATTTTATGTTGAAAAGCGTCATCTCTCGGGTCAATTTGTGGCCCAGGCCGATGGCGCCACCAGATCTTGTGTCCTTCCCGACATCCGATCCGGTTCGGCGCCAAGGGGCAGAGATCAGGAAATAAGCTTTCGGGGTGCCGGGCGATCCGGCCGCCGGACCCGTGCCTTGCGGCGCGGGCGGCGGCGGACCGGCTGCGCGGTCCGGGGCGCGGATGACGGGGGACAGTCAGGGCATGCGGATCGAACGGCGCTTTACCACGGCCGAAAGCGGGGCTTACGGCGCGCTTTCCTTTACCACCACCACCAGCGAGATCCGCAACCCCGACGGCAAGATCGTCTTCCGCAACGAGGCGGTGGAGGTGCCGCAGGGCTGGAGCCAGGTGGCCTCGGACGTCATCGCCCAGAAATATTTCCGCAAGGCCGGCGTGCCGGCGCGGCTCAAGCGCGTCAAGGAGAAGGGCGTGCCGGAATTCCTGTGGCGCTCGGTTCCCGACGAGGAGGCGCTGGCCGGGCTTCCCGAGGAGGCGCGCTATGGCGGCGAGACCAGCGCCCGGCAGGTCTTCGACCGGCTGGCCGGCGCCTGGGCCTATTGGGGCTGGAAGGGCGGGTATTTTTCGAACGAAGAAGACGCCCGTGCCTATTACGACGAGATGCGCTTCATGCTGGCGGCGCAGATGGGGGCGCCGAACAGCCCGCAATGGTTCAATACCGGACTGCACTGGGCCTATGGCATCGACGGGCCGTCGCAGGGCCATTTCTATGTCGATTACAAGACCGGCAAGCTGGTCAAGTCGGACAGCGCCTATGAGCATCCGCAGCCGCATGCCTGCTTCATCCAGTCGGTCAGCGACGACCTGGTGAACGAGGGCGGCATCATGGACCTCTGGGTCCGCGAGGCGCGGCTTTTCAAATACGGCTCGGGCACGGGCACCAATTTTTCGTCCCTTCGAGGGGAGGGCGAGAAACTGTCGGGCGGCGGGAAATCTTCGGGGCTCATGGGCTTCCTGAAGATCGGAGACCGCGCAGCCGGCGCGATCAAATCGGGCGGAACGACCCGGCGCGCGGCAAAGATGGTGATCTGCGACATGGATCACCCCGACATCGAGCAGTTCATCAACTGGAAGGTCATCGAAGAGCAGAAGGTCGCCTCGCTGGTGGCCGGCTCCAAGATGCACGAACGGAAGCTGAACGAGATCTTCGCCGCGATCCGCGGCTGGGACGGCAGCATCGAGGATGCTACCGACCCTGCCCGGAACGCGGCGCTGAAATCGGCGATCCGTTCCGCCAAGCGCAGCATGATCCCGGAGACCTATGTCAACCGGGTTCTGCAATACGCCCGCCAGGGCTTTGATTCGATTGAGTTTCCGACCTATGATACCGATTGGGACTCGGAAGCCTATGTCTCGGTCTCGGGGCAGAATTCCAACAACTCGGTGCGGGTGACGGATGCCTTCTTGCGCGCGGTACGCGACGACCTGCCCTGGGAACTGGTGCGCCGCACCGACGGCACGGTGGCGAAGACCGTGTCGGCGCGTGCGCTCTGGGATCAGATCGGCCATGCCGCATGGGCCTGCGCCGATCCGGGCATCCAGTTCCACGATACGATCAACGCCTGGCATACCTGCCCGGAACACGGGCCGATCCGGGCCTCGAACCCGTGCAGCGAATACATGTTCCTGGACGACACGGCCTGCAACCTGGCCTCGATGAACCTGCTGACCTTCTGGGACGGCAAGGAATTCGACGCCGACGGCTATGTCCATGCCAGCCGGCTGTGGACCGTCACGCTGGAGATCTCGGTGCTGATGGCGCAGTTCCCCAGCAAGGAGATCGCGCAGCGCAGCTACGATTTCCGCACGCTGGGCCTGGGCTATGCCAATATCGGCGGCCTCCTGATGAACATGGGCCTGGGCTATGACAGCGAGCAGGGCCGGGCGCTCTGCGGGGCGCTGACCGCGATCATGACCGGCGTGGCCTATGCCACCTCGGCCGAGATGGCGGCCGAGCTGGGGCCGTTCCCCGGCTACAAGAAGAATGCCCGCCACATGCTGCGGGTGATCCGCAACCACCGCGCCGCGGCGCATGGCACCGGCGCCTATGAGGGCGTGAACGTCCGCCCGGTCGAGCTGGATGCCGCGAACTGCCCCGACCCGCGGCTGGTGGCGCTGGCGCAGGGCGCCTGGGACGAGGCGCTGACCCTGGGCGAGGAGCACGGTTTCCGCAACGCCCAGGCGACGGTGATCGCGCCCACGGGGACCATCGGGCTGGTGATGGATTGCGACACCACCGGCATCGAGCCCGATTTCGCGCTGGTGAAGTTCAAGAAGCTGGCCGGCGGCGGCTATTTCAAGATCATCAACCGCTCGGTCCCGGCGGCGCTGGAGACGCTGGGCTATGGCTCGGCGCAGATCGAGGAGATCATCGCCTATGCCGTGGGCCATGCCAGCCTTGGCAATTGCCCGGGCATCAACCATGCCAGCCTGATCGGCCACGGTTTCGGTCCGCGCGAGCTGGAAAAGATCGATGCGGCGCTGGCCTCGGCCTTCGACATCCGCTTCGTCTTCAACCAGTGGACCTTGGGCGAGGCCTTCTGTCGCGAGACCTTGGGCATCCCGGCCGAGAAGCTGAACGACCCCGGCTTCGACCTGCTGCGGCATCTGGGCTTCACCCGGGCGCAGATCGACGCCGCCAACGACCATGTCTGCGGCACCATGACGCTGGAGGGCGCGCCGCATCTGGACCCTGCGCATTACCCGGTCTTCGACTGCGCCAATGCCTGCGGCAAGAAGGGCACCCGCTATCTGTCGGTGGACAGCCATATCCGCATGATGGCGGCGGCGCAGAGCTTCATTTCGGGCGCGATCTCCAAGACCATCAACATGCCGAACAGCGCCAGCATCGCCGATGCGCTGGCCGCCTATGAGCTGAGCTGGTCCCTGGGCATCAAGGCCAATGCGCTTTACCGCGACGGCTCCAAGCTGTCGCAGCCGCTGGCCTCGGCGCTGGTCGAGGATGACGAGGAGGCCGAGGAGATCCTGGCCAACGGCAGCCTGCAGGAAAAGGTCGCGGTCGTCGCCGAGAAGGTGGTCGAGAAGATCATCGTCAAGGAGGCGGTGCGCAGCCATCGCGAGAAGCTGCCACAGCGCCGCAAGGGCTATACCCAGAAGGCGATCATCGGCGGGCACAAGGTCTATCTGCGCACCGGCGAATATGACGACGGCAAGCTGGGCGAGATCTTCATCGACATGCACAAGGAAGGCGCGGGCTTCCGGGCGATGATGAACAATTTCGCCATCGCCGTCTCGGTGGGCCTGCAATACGGCGTGCCGCTGGAGGAGTTCGTCGACGCCTTCACCTTCACCCGCTTCGAGCCGGCGGGCATGGTTCAGGGCAATGACAGCATCAAGAATGCGACCTCGATCCTCGATTACGTATTCCGCGAGCTGGCGGTTTCCTATCTGGACCGCACCGATCTGGCGCATGTGAAGCCGCAGGGCGCGCGCTTCGACGATCTGGGCGGCGGCGAGAGCGAAAGCCAGCCCAATCTCGCCCCGGTCAGCGAAGGCGCCTCGCGTTCGCTGGAGATGCTGCGGCAGATCAGCTCGACCGGCTATTTGCGCAAGCGCCTGCCGCAGGATCTGGTGGCGCTGCAATCCGGGGTCTCGGTCGCGGCGGTTTCGACGGCGGAGGGTGCGGCTGCGGTGGGCGTCGTCACCCTGGATGCGCGTGCCAAGGCCCGGATGCAGGGTTATGAGGGCGATCCCTGCGGCGAATGCGGCAATTACACGCTGGTCCGCAACGGCACCTGCATGAAGTGCAACACCTGCGGCGCGACCAGCGGCTGCAGCTGAAGCGGGCCCCTAGGTCCGGGCGCATGGTGCGGCCGGGCCTTCCCGAAACGAAAGGGCAAGCCATGGAACTGCTCGTCGGCGTGCGGCGCATCACCCCCGCCGCCATTCACCCGATCCCCGGCGGGGTCGAGGCCGAGCTGCGCGGCGATGCGGTCCTGTCGCTGCTGGATGCCGCCTTTCACGGCGCGGGCCGGATCGAGATTCTGGGCGGCGAGCTGGACCGCCGGCCGATGGACGTGGCGGGGATCGAGATGCGCGGCGCCTCGACCCTCGTCACGCTGCTTTGCGCCGGCGAGGCCGCGCGGCTGAACTGAAGATCATCGCTGCGATGAAACCTGTTCCGCGTCCCTCGGGCCGCGGAACTTTTTTCATGTGCCGGCCCCTGCGCCCGGCATTGCCCGCAAGTCACGATCAGTTCATCCTTTGCGAGCGTGGTTCATTTGCAACGGGGTCGAAAATCCCCTTGAACATGAGCATATTGCCGGGGTGCCGGCATCTCCGCCCCGGCCTGGAAGGAGACAATCCAGATGAACAGACCTTCGTCCCGCCATCTTCTGACCGCTTCGGGTCTTGCGCTGCTGCTGGCGCTGTCGCCCGCCATCGCGCAAGAGCCGGGGGCGCCCGCGGCCCAGTCCGCGCAGGAGGCGGCGAACAACAACCAGCCGCTGACCGCGCCCGAAAGCCAGGCCCGCCAGCAGCGGGTCATGCCGGAAAGCTTTGCCGATCTGGTCGAGCAGGTCAGCCCGGCGGTCGTGAACATCACCACCACCTCGACGGTCTCGACGCCTCTGGCCCGCGGGCCGCAGCTGCCCGAGGGCAGCCCGTTCAGCGACCTGTTCCGCGAATTCGGCTTTCCCGGCTTCCCCCCCGGCGAGGACAACCCCTTCCAGCGCGGGCCGCAGCGCGAGCAGCGCTCGAACGCGCTGGGTTCGGGCTTCGTCGTCTCGCCCGAGGGGCTGATCGTGACCAACAATCACGTCATCGACGGCGCCGACGAGATCGAGGTCGAATTCTTCTCGGGCCAGCGGCTGCCGGCCAAGGTGATCGGCAAGGACGACAAGACCGATGTCGCCGTGCTCAAGGTGGAAAGCCCCGAGCCCTTGCCCTTCGTCAAGTTCGGCGACAGCGACCAGGCGCGGGTGGGCGACTGGGTGCTGGCGCTCGGCAACCCGCTGGGGCAGGGCTTCTCGGCCTCGACCGGGATCGTCTCGGCCCGCAACCGGGCGCTGTCGGGCACCTATGACGATTTCATCCAGACCGATGCGGCGATCAACCGGGGCAATTCCGGCGGGCCGCTCTTCAACATGGACGGCGAGGTGATCGGGGTGAACACCGCGATCCTGTCGCCGAATGGCGGCTCGATCGGCATCGGCTTCTCGATGGCCTCGAACGTGGTCAGCAAGGTGGTCGAGCAGCTCGAGGCCTTTGGCGAGACGCGGCGCGGCTGGCTGGGCGTCAAGATCCAGCCGGTGACCGACGACATCGCCGAATCGCTGGGCCTGGCCGATGCCCGGGGCGCCATGGTCACCGATGTGCCGGCCGGTCCTGCCGCCGATGCCGGGATGAGGGCCGGCGACGTGATCACCAGCTTCGCCGGCGGCGAGGTCAAGGACCCGCGCGACCTGGTGCGCCGGGTGGCCGACGCGCCGGTGGGCGAGGCGGTCGATGTCGTGGTGCAGCGCGACGGCAAGCCGGTCGAGCTGCAGGTGACGCTGGGCCGGCGCGAGCTGGCCGAGGGCACCGGCAGCGGCAAGGTGGACAGCGCCGAAGAGACCGCGAGCGACCTGATGGGCATGACACTGGCGCCGCTGACGCCGGAGATCGCAGGCGAGCTTGGGGTGTCGCGCGACATGCAGGGGCTGGTGGTGCAATCGGTCGATCCGGCCGGCGCCGCCTCGGACAAGGGCCTGGTTGCCGGCGACGTGATCACCGAGGCGGGCCAGCAGCCGGTGGCCACGCTGGCCGATCTGGAGGCGCGCATCAAGGAGGCGCGCGAGGCCGGGCGCAAGTCCATCCTGGTCATGGTGCGCCGCGCCGGCGAGCCGCGCTTCGTCGCCCTGCCGGTCGAATGAGCGCATGAAAAAGGGCCGGGAGTGACCCGGCCCGATGCGAAGGGGGCGCCGACGGTGCCCCTTGCCGTTTCGGCTTACTGCTGCTGGGGCGCTTCGGCAGGCGCCTCGGCCGGGGCCTCAGCCGGTGCGGCGGCGAGGTTCTTGTTCGCCTCGACCAGCGCGTTCATGCCGGCGGTAAAGCCCTTGAGCGACAGGTCCAGCTTGACCAGCTGCTCTTTCGGCGCGCCGAAGGGCAGGACCGAGACGGTGGCCTTGTTGCCCTTTTTCAGCGGGCCCAGCTCGGTATCCGCCAGGCCGATGCGCGAGATGCAGCCGACCGGCGCGCAGAGCATGAAAGGATAGCGCGATTCCTTGGCGGCATCGACCTGCAGGCCCAGCCCGGCCTGAAGGTCGGTTTCCAGCGGCGCGATGAAGGTGATGACGGCCTGAACGTTGCCGCTCATCGGGATCACCGAGGCCTCGGCCACCGGCGAATCGTTCTGGTCCTTGAGCAGCTGGTAAAGCTCGCAGGGATCGTTGCCCTCCTGCGTCTTCATGCAGCGCAGGGTCCAGTCGCCATGCGTCGATCTGGCATAGGGCTGACCGACCTGCGTCTCGCCCTCGGCGGCGGCTTCCGGCGCAGCTTCAGCTTCGGCGGCGGCCGGTGCCTCGGCTTCCGGGGTGGCAGGGGCGGGCGCTTCGGCCGCGGGGGCTTCGGCGGCTGGCTGGGCCGGGGTCTCGGTGCTCGCGTCTTGCGCCATCACGCTGGTGGTGCCCGCCAGGGTGAAGAGGGCGGCGATCAGTGCCGCGGACGTCCTGTTGACCATGTTCTCTTCCTTTGGTCCATGCATCGGCCCCGGTCCTAACATGCGCATGCCGGCTTGTCAGGGCGGATCGCATCGCACGCCGTCACCTTTGCGTTGGAAGATGCGCGGCGAGGCTTAGGGTCGCGCGGAACGGCGGGGGCGATGCCGGAGAAGCGAGGGACCCGGAGCGTAAGACAGCCGCCCCGGGTCCCCATGCTTACCTTCCCTGCCGGACTGGCCGGTCATCATTGCGCCGAAGGCTAGAGCCAGCGGGGGAAGCCGTCAACTGTCCTAAACGTCAATGATGACATCGGCGCGACAAGGCCGTGAACTGGGCAGATCGCAGGCATCCGCGGCGAAAAAATGCCGCGCCCGAAGGCGCGGCAGTCCAACAGGGAGGAAGCCGGCCATCCGCCGATGCGGGGTCCGGCAAGGAACAGACTGGCACAAAATCGTTACGGTTGTATTGTCCTTTCGTCCCAAGCCCGCGCTTTTTTGCCGATCCGAGGAGGAAAAATGACAGAAATCGTCGATCTTGACGCCGGAACGGTCTTCGTGGGCGGAGGCGGCGCGGATTACGCGGTGCCGCAGCAGCTGCTGCTGAAATACGCCAACCGCCACGGGCTGATCGCCGGAGCGACGGGGACCGGCAAGACGGTGACCTTGCAGACGCTGGCCGAATCGTTCTCGCGCGCCGGGGTGCCGGTCTTCATGGCCGATGTGAAGGGCGACCTGGCCGGCATCGCCAAGCCGGGCCTGGCCGAGGGCAAGCTGCACGAGAGCTTTCTCAGGCGCGCCGAGCAGATCGGCGTCGCCCTGGACTACCAGGCCTTTCCCGTCACCTTCTGGGACATCTGGGGCCAGCGCGGCCACCCGGTCCGCACCACCCCGGCCGAGATGGGGCCGCTGCTGCTGTCGCGGCTGATGGGGCTGAGCGATGCGCAGGAGGGGGTGATGAACATCGCCTTCCGCGTCGCCGACGAGGAGGGGCTGGCGCTGCTGGATCTCAAGGACCTGCAGGCCATGCTGGTCTGGGTCGGGCAGAACGCCAAGGACCTGTCGCTGAAATACGGCAATGTCTCGACCGCCTCGGTCGGCGCCATCCAGCGCGCGCTCATGGTGCTGGAGAACGAGGGCGGCGGCTTGCTGTTCGGCGAGCCGGCGCTGGAACTTGCGGACATGATGCGGCTGGACGCCTCGGGCAAGGGGATGATCAACATCCTCTCGGCCGAGAAACTGATGAACGCGCCGCGCCTTTACGCGACCTTCCTGCTTTGGCTGATGGCCGAGCTGTTCGAGCAGCTGCCCGAGGTCGGCGACCCGGACAAGCCGAAGATCGCCTTTTTCTTCGACGAAGCGCATCTGTTGTTCGACGACGCGCCGCCGGCGCTGGTGGACAAGATCGAGCAGGTGGCGCGGCTGATCCGGTCCAAGGGCGTCAGCCTGTGGTTCATCAGCCAGAACCCGGCCGACCTGCCGGAATCGGTGCTGGGCCAGTTGGGCAACCGGGTGCAGCACGCGCTGCGCGCCTTTACCGCCAAGGACCAGAAGGCGCTGCGGCTGGCGGCGCAGAACTATCGCGCGAATCCGGATTTCGACACGGCCGAGGCGATCCAGGCCGTCGGCACCGGCGAGGCGGTGACCTCGCTTCTGGAGGCCAAGGGCGTGCCGGGCATCGTGCAGCGCACGCTGATTCGCCCGCCGCTGTCGCAACTCGGTCCGATCCCGGATACCGAGCGCGCGGCGATCAACGCCGCCTCGCCCATGGCGTTGAAATACGGCACGCCGCTCGACCGGGAATCGGCGGCCGAGATCCTGGCCAAGCGCGCCGAGGCCGCGGCCGCGAGCGCCAGCACCGGGCCGGGGGCAGGGGCCGGAGGCTTGGACGACGACCTCTGGAAGATGGACCGCGAGCATGCCCGCGGCCGTCGCTACGATCCCGCCGCCCGGCTCCCGGCCGAGCCCAAGCCGCGCGCCCGCCGCTCGAACAGCGATTCGATTGCCACGACCTTCGGCAAGAGCCTGGCCCGGCAGCTGGGCACCAAGACCGGGCAGGCGCTGGTGCGCGGCGTTCTGGGCTCGCTGTTCAGGGGCAAGTAAGCGGCGCCGGGCAGGTCGCGGCCCCGGCGGCTTCGGCCGTCTCGGCCAGGATCGCGATCAGCAGCATGATGTGGCGATGCATGTCATAGCCGGCCTGGCCCTGGCGCCGGGCCGCGTCCAGGCGCTCTTCTTCGGCGCGCAGCCGGGCAAGGGCCGAGCCGGCGGCGGGCAGAGCCTCGCATTTCAGTACCCGGCGCAGGTCGCGCTTGCGGCTCCAGCCCTGAAGGCCCGCCCGCGCGGCCCGCACCAGCAGGCGCGGGCGGCGCAGATGCGGCTGGGCCGGGCGCGGCTGGAAGGCGATCACATTGCTCATCATCGTCATGGCGATTTTCCCCGTCGGCTGGTTCCGGGGGGATTATCTGCAACCTGAACGTGTGTTGCGCCGCAGGGCCGAGTTGCGCGCGCCGCGGCAAGGAATCTTTAGGAATTCTTAGCAAATACTGCCGCATCTCGACCTGATCCCGTTCCGGTGGACAGGGGCGGGAAACAACCCATGGGCGAGCATTTCCCCGCTCGTCTGCAGGAAGCGAAGGAATGACCATGACGATTTTGACGGGAGATTTCGCCCCGGACGCCTTGATTGCCGCCCTGCCCGCCGGCATCGACGCCACGGCCTGCAATCCGCCCGATCCCCAGCCCGATCCCCAGCCCGGCCCGCAGTCCGACCCGCAGCCCGAGGACAGCGACCTGAAGCTTTACCTGCGCCATGTCGAGGGCGGCGAGTCGATCCGCGCCCTGGCGCGCGAGACGGGCTGCCATGCCTCCACCATCCTGCGCCGCATCCGCCGCTTCGAAGCGCGCCGCGACGATCCGCTGGTCGATCGCGCGGTGGAACGCGCCGCGGGCAATCGCAAGAGCCACGCCCTGGTCGCGCCGGGGCAGACGGGCATGAAGCAGATCACCCGCATCCTGCGCCGGCTGGCCGAGCCGGGGGCGCAGCTGGTCGTGGCCGAGGGCATGGACAAGGCCATCGTCGTGCGCGACGACATCCGCACCGCCATCCTGGACCGCGAGCTGGCCGAGCATATGGCGATCCGCGCCTGGGTGCAGCTTGTCGGGCAGGGGCGGGTCAGCCGCTATGCCATCTCGGCGCAGGGACGCGAGGCGCTGCGGGCGATGCTGGCCGCCCGGCGCAGCAATGCCCTGCCGCGGGGCGAGGATTTCGTCATGGCCGATCCGGTCGGTCCCGGCCCGGGCGCCCCCCAGCCGGGGGGATGCGCCGAAGCCCCCGCCGGCTTCACCCATGCCGACCGCCACCGCACTTGGGAAGAGCGCGAGATCACCGATCCCGAGGACGGCCGCCGCCGCCGCGCCCGCGTCAACATCGCCGAAAGCCCGCTCTTGATGCTGGCCCGGCGGCGCGAGCCGGACGGCCGTCCCTTCCTCGCGCCCGAACTGGTCGCGGCCGGCGAACGCCTGCGCGAGGATTTCGAGCTGGCGCAGATGGGCCCGCGCATCACCCAGAACTGGGACCGGTTCCTGACCGCCGGCGTGGATGTCTCGCGCGTCTCGGCCGCCCATGGCGGCGGTTCGGAAGGGGCGCGCAACCGCGTCGCTGCCGCGCTGCGCGAGCTGGGCCCGGGCATGGGCGATATGTGCCTGCGGGTCTGCTGCTTTCTCGAAGGCATCGAGATGACCGAGCGACGGCTGGGCTGGTCGGCCCGTTCGGGCAAGATCGTGCTGCGCCTTGGCCTGATGCGGCTGGAACGCCACTACCGCGAGACCTATGGCTCGGGCGCGCCGCTGATCGGATAGCCGATCCGGTCAGGGCCATGAAAAAGGGCGCCGCGGCGGCGCCCTTTCGCGTTTGCGGCCTGCGGTTCCCGATCAGGCCGCGGCCTTGGCGGGATTGGCGCGCAGCCAGTCCAGAACCGCTTCCGGGGCGCTGGCGCCATAGGGGTCCTCGGGGCAGTCATCCATGCGGCCGGGCTCCTCGAACCAGGCCTCGACGCGGCCGTCGTTGACGATGGCGGCATAGCGCCAGCTGCGGGCGCCGAAGCCCAGATTGTCCTTGCGCACCAGCATGCCGACCTTTTCGGTGAACTCGCCCGAACCGTCCGGGATCACCCCGACATGCTGCAGATTCTGGGACTTCGCCCATTGGTTCATCACGAAACTGTCGTTCACCGACAGGCAGTAGATGGCGTCGATGCCCAGCTCGGTCATCTCGGCGGCGGCCTTCTCGAAGCCCGGCAGCTGATAGGTCGAGCAGGTGGGCGTGAAGGCGCCGGGCAGCGAGAACAGCACCGCGCGCTTGCCCCTGAAATAGTCGGCCGTGGTCATGTCCTGCCAGCGATAGGGGTTCGGCCCCGCGATCGATTCGTCGCGGACACGGGTCCGGAAGGTCACGTCGGGAAGCAGATCGCCTTGTTTCATCCTTGGTCCTTTCCTCATCCACTCCTCCCTCGTTTCGATGCTGCGTCGCGGCATCGAAGCGTCATACATGCACCCCGCATTGGCGTTGATCAAGACCGGGAAAACCCTTAAGTTCGGCTGACCCCAGCAAAGGATGCCGAAATGGCGGATATGCCCCCGGTTCTGCGCCACCCCGAAAAGGCCCACCGTCCCGACCAGCCCCAGCCGAAAAAGCCGGACTGGATTCGCGTCAAGGCGCCGACCAGCCAGGGATACAAGGACACCCGCGACATCCTGCGCACCAACCGCCTCTCGACCGTCTGCGAAGAGGCCGGCTGCCCCAATGTCGGCGAATGCTGGAGCCAGGGCCACGCCACCATGATGATCATGGGCGAGATCTGCACCCGCGGCTGTTCCTTCTGCAACGTGATGACCGGCAAGCCCAACGCGCTCGACGCGTTCGAGCCGGGCCGCGTCGCCCATGCCGTGCAGAAGCTGGGGCTGAAGCATGTCGTCATCACCTCGGTGGACCGCGACGACCTCGATGACGGCGGGGCCGAGCATTTCGCCCAGACCATCCGCGCGATCCGCCACCGCTCGCCCGCCTCGACCATCGAGGTGCTGACGCCCGACTTCCTCAAGTCGAAGCCCGGCGCGCTGGAGATCGTGGTCGAGGCGCGGCCCGACGTATTCAACCACAATCTCGAAACGGTGCCCGGCCTTTATCCCACGGTCCGCCCCGGCGCGCGCTATTTCCACAGCCTGCGGCTCTTGCAGCGGGTGAAAGAGCTGGATCCCGGCATGTTCACCAAGTCGGGCATCATGGTGGGCCTGGGCGAGGATCGCCAGGGCGTGCTGCAGGTCATGGACGACATGCGCGCCGCCGATGTGGATTTCATCACCATCGGGCAATATCTGCAGCCGACGTCCAAGCATCACCGCGTGGACCGCTTTGTCACCCCCGAGGAGTTCAAGGGCTACGAAAAAGCTGCCTATGGCAAGGGATTCCTGATGGTCTCGGCGACGCCGCTGACGCGTTCGTCCTATCATGCCGGCGACGATTTCGCCCGGCTGCGCGACGCCCGCTTGGCCAAGCTGGGCCGGGCCTGAAGGGGCTTGCAAAAGCCGGCATTGCGCCTTAGGCGAATGACGGAAGGCCCGAGTGGCGGAATGGTAGACGCAGCGGATTCAAAATCCGCCGCCGCAAGGCATGTCGGTTCGAGTCCGACCTCGGGTACCAGTTTTCGCAAGAAATCGATATTTCCGCAGATTCATCGCGGATCCGCCGGCGACGCAGCGCGCCGGCTTGCACCGCTTGAAACGCCCGGTTCGCCACGACAACCCGACAAATGGCAGTGGCGGAGGCCGGGGCAGAAAAGCAGGCCCAAGCAGGTCAACCAACCTTGGCTGGCTGGTCGAGGCGCGATGCCACGCAGCGGCCGGGGGCGCAGGATAGGCGCATGATCCTGCTAGGCTCGGCTGCGCGTGTTCCGGCACCGGCAACCTTGACACGGCGGACGGCCGACCACTGCAAGGGGCAGGGGGCTACAGGGTGGGAAGGATACGAAAAAGGCGCTTGGCGGTCCTCGGACCGGCCAGGCGCCTTTGGAATGATGGTGGGCGATAACGGATTTGAACCGCTGACATCTTCGATGTGAACGAAGCGCTCTACCGCTGAGCTAATCGCCCGATGCGCGCTAGATAGCCGCTGCCGGCACGGGCCGCAAGAGGCTTCGGGCGAAAAATCACGCCTCGCCCGAAGCGCGGCGGCGCAGGCGCAGCGTGATGACCTCGCCGCCCGAACTGTCGCATCGCCGGCTGATCCGGGCGCGGCCAAGCGGCGGCAGAGCCAGCGTCATGCCCGAGGCGATGGCCTCGCCCAGCTCGGCCAACGTCGCCTCGACGACCGTCTTGACCTCGCTGCTGCGCAGGCCGGTCCGGCGCGCCACCTGGGCCAGCAACTGCCGCTTTTGCAGGACCTTCGCCGCCTCCGGGTCGGCGAATCCTTCTCTTTCCGGTTTTCCCTCCGATCTTGCCATGAGCGAACTCCTTTCTGCTGGAGCCCCGGTCAAGAAAAAACCGCGCGGGAAGGCCCGCGCGGTTCCGGTTTCAGTGGGCGACCGCCGCGCCGCCACTGCCCTGTTCCCGGGTGGCGGCAAGGCGGTTGGCCTCGGCTGCCTCCTCGGCGGCCTCGTCCCATTCCACGGGCTCGGGCATCCGCACCAGCGCGTGCTGCAGCACCTCGCGCACATGGCTGACCGGGATGATCTTCAGCCCTTCCTTCACATTGGCCGGGATCTCGGCCAGGTCCTTCTCGTTATCGGCCGGGATCAGCACCGTCTTGATGCCGCCGCGCAGCGCCGCCAGCAGCTTTTCCTTAAGCCCACCGATGGCCAGGACGTTGCCGCGCAAGGTGACCTCGCCGGTCATGGCGACGTCCTTGCGGACAGGGATCTGCGTCAGCACCGAGACGATCGAGGTGACCATGGCGATACCCGCCGAGGGACCGTCCTTGGGCGTCGCGCCTTCCGGGACGTGGACATGGATGTCCACCGTCTCGAATTTCGGCGGCTTGACCCCCAGTTCGGGGCTGATCGAGCGGACGAAGGAAGATGCGGCGTCGATCGATTCCTTCATCACCTCGCCCAGTTTCCCGGTCGTCTTCATGCGGCCCTTGCCGGGCAGCTTCAGCGCCTCGATCTGCAGCAGGTCGCCGCCGACCTGCGTCCAGGCCAGGCCCGTCACCACGCCGATCTGGTCGTCCTTTTCGGCCAGGCCATAGCGATGGCGGCGCACGCCCAGGTATTCCTCGGCCTTCTCGGGCGTCACCTCGACCGACTTGACCTTGCCCTTCAGGATCTCGGTCACCGCCTTGCGGGCCAGCTTGGCGATCTCGCGTTCCAGCGACCGCACGCCCGCCTCGCGGGTGTAGTAGCGGATCACATGGGTCAGCGCCTCGTCGGTCACCGAGAATTCGCCCTTGCGCAACCCGTTCGCCTTGATCTGCTTGGGCAGCAGGTGCTGGCGCGCGATCTCGCGCTTTTCGTCCTCGGTATAGCCGGCCAGCGGGATGATCTCCATCCGGTCGAGCAGGGGGCCCGGCATGTTGTAGCTGTTGGCCGTGGTCACGAACATCACGTTGGACAGGTCGTATTCCACCTCAAGATAGTGGTCCACGAAAGTCGCGTTCTGTTCCGGGTCCAGCACCTCGAGCATGGCCGAGGCCGGGTCGCCGCGGAAATCCTGGCCCATCTTGTCGATCTCGTCGAGCAGGATGAGCGGATTCGTGGTCTTGGCCTTCTTCAGCGCCTGGATGATCTTGCCGGGCATCGAGCCGATATAGGTCCGGCGGTGGCCGCGGATCTCGGATTCGTCGCGCACCCCGCCAAGGCTGATGCGGATGAACTCGCGCCCCGTGGCGCGCGCCACCGAACGGCCCAGCGAGGTCTTGCCGACGCCCGGAGGGCCGACGAGGCACAGGATCGGCCCCTTCAGCTTGGTCGAGCGGTTCTGCACCGCCAGGTATTCGACGATCCGCTCCTTGACCTTTTCCAGACCGTAATGGTCCGCGTCCAGCACCCCCTCGGCCTTGCCGAGATCCTTGCGGATGCGCGACTTGACGCCCCAGGGCAGCGACAGCAGCCAGTCGAGATAGTTGCGGCTGACCGTGGCCTCGGCCGACATCGGCGACATCGACTTCAGCTTCTTCAGCTCGGCCTCGGCCTTTTCGCGGGCCTCCTTGCTGAACTTGGTCGCGGCGATCTTCTCTTCCAGCTCGGTGATCTCGTTCGAGCCGTCCTCGCCATCGCCCAGCTCCTTCTGAATGGCCTTCATCTGCTCATTCAGGTAATATTCGCGCTGGGTCTTCTCCATCTGCGTCTTGACGCGGGACTTGATCTTCTTCTCGACCTGCAGCACCGACATCTCGCCCTGCATCAGGCCATAGACCTTCTCCAGCCGCTCGGCGGTCACCAGGGTTTCCAGCAGTTCCTGCTTCTTGTCCAGCGCGATGCCCAGATGGCCGCTGACCAGATCGGCCAGGCGGGCGGAATCGCGGGCCTCGGCTACGGCCGAGACGACCTCCTCGGGGATGTTCTTGCGCACCTTAACGTAACGCTCGAATTCCTCGGCGACGGCGCGGGTCAGCGCGGTCAGCGTGTCCTGATCCCCGGGTTCCTCGGCCAGAATTTCGCAACCCGCCTCGAAATAGGCGTCGTTCGGCACGAAATGGGTGATGCGCACGCGCTCGCGGCCCTCGACCAGCACCTTCACGGTGCCGTCGGGCAACTTCAGCAACTGCAGCACATTGGCCAGCACGCCGGTGCGGAAGATCCCCTCGGCGGCGGGCTCGTCGACCGCGGCATCCTTCTGCGCCGCGAGAAGGATCGGGCGGTCCTGTTCCATCACGGCCTCGAGCGCCCGCACCGATTTCTCGCGCCCGACGAACAGCGGCACGATCATGTGCGGAAACACCACGATGTCCCGCAAGGGCAGGACCGGATGGGTGGTTTGGGCGAATTCGTTCATGGAATCAGTCCTTTCTCGCCAAGAGGCGCAACCCCTAAGGCAGGCAGTCTGCGCCCCCTGCTGGCTGACAAGATAGGAAGCCGCCGCAGGAGGTTCAATGGGCGATTGGTTCGCATTTTGTTCCTGAACTGCGACGGGCCCGGCATGGCAAAGGCCCCCGGCGCGGACCGGGGGCCTGGCGGTCTTCCGACCTGGGCGGGATCGGCTCAGACCCTGTCGCGGAAGAAGCTGTCGATTTGCTCGTCGGCCTGTTCCTTGGTCCAGCCGTATTTCTCCTGCAGCTTGCCGACCAGCCTGTCCTTCTTGCCGTCGACCTCGGTCAGCTCGTCATCGGTCAGGTCGCCCCATTTCTCTTTCACGCTGCCCTTGAGCTGGTTCCATTTGCCTTCGACGATATCCCAATTCATCGCGCGCTCCTTTCGCTGGATGGCGTTTGCGGTATGGGAATTGAACCCATGTTTCCGCGCAAGGTTCCCGAGCGGGCGCGCAAAAGCCGGGGCCGGATCAGTCCCGACCGGCCTGCAGCGCCATCAGCTCCGCCAGATCCGCCTGATCCAGAAAGGGAAAATGCCGCGCGAGCTGGGCGCGGAAATCCGCCTCGGCCATGGCCGTCACGCCGCTGCCCGGCGTGGGGGCGACGATGCGCGAATCGTGGCCCTGGAATTTCAGCTGCAGCGAACCGAAGGGCCCGTGATCGACCAGGGCCGGAAATCGCCGCATCAAGGCGTAATGACCGAAGGCGAAGATGCTGCGCGCGGGCTGGGACAGGCGCGCGGCGGCGCCCGCGGCGTGAAAGGGCCGGACGAATTCGCAATATTGCGGCGCCGCGCCGGCGTAATGCGCCACCAGCAGCGCCCGGGGCAGGGGAAAGGCGAAGGGGCCATAGTCCCGCATCGCCCGGGCGGCGCGGGCGAGATGCGCGATGTAATCGGCACAGAGGCAATCGTCGTCGTCCAGCCGGAACTGCACCGCCGGCCCGTCGCCCTGCGCCAGCCCGGTCAGCAGCGGCGCCAGGGCGCTGCCCACGTCCCCCGCCTCGGAAAAGACCAGCCGGACCTGCGGCACCGTCGCGCAGAGCGCCCGCAGGCGTTCCTGCCAGGGCCGGGGCATGGCGGCCGAGCTCAGCACGACGAAGCGGAAATCCGGCTCGGTCTGCGCCCGCAGCGAGGCCAGCGTCAGCCGCTCGAAGCTCTGGAAGCGAAAGCGCAGCCGGGCATCGTCATAAAGCAGGTCGCGGCTGCGGCGCATGGCTTCGGCCTCTTCCTCCGAACCGGGCCGGGTGCGGAGATAGGCGCTCCAGTCCCCGCGGCCCAGAAAGGAAAAGCGGCAGATGCCGACGATCGGCGCGACCATGAAACCCCCAGCGGACGGCGGCATCCGGCGCCGCCTTCGGGTGATCCCCGATCGGTGCGCGAAATGCAATCGCTGCTTGCAGAGGCTGCGCGCCCGGCATTGATCAATCCAGCCGCGATGAAGGAGCGGCTTTCGCGCAATGCGTGCATTATCCGGATATGCATATGGAACAGGCGACAAAACAGGCAGTGGGAAAATGGTTTCCCCAAGGGCATCGGCGGAAAAGTGCCGCTGCCTGATCGAAACAATCGACAAGCTCAGGGGGGAATGCCAGATTTGATTTAACGAAGCGACCGGGTGAGGACCGTGCCCACGTCTCACCCGGTCTCGCCGTACCTGTAAAAGAGGAAATCGTTCAACGGCTAGGGGTACCCTGCATTGAAAGCCGTGAATCGAGAACCTGCCTTTTTGGTGAGGTCGGTTCAAATTCTTGCCCGGCCGCAGCAATTGCGGCGAGGATTTAATTAACCTCCGGTTGCATTTTTCTTATTCAAGTTGAAACAGCCTGTTTAAATTCACCTCTGGAACGAGGCCGGCCCTTGTTGCTATGAGCGGATGCCAAGGGGATTCGCTGTTCGGGGGCAGGCCATGGCGCAGAATGGGCCGGGGGACGACCAGGGCGGGGGCAGGGAAGCTGCCTCCGCCCGCGCCGCCCGGCGTGCGGCCGAACGCGCCGCCCGCCAGGCTGCCAACCGCGCCGAGCGCCAGGCCCGCCGCGCCGCCCGACAGGCCGAACGCGCCGGCCGCCGCGGCGCCGAAGCCGAAGAGGATCGGGCGGAGGCCGGCGGGCCGTCCGGGGGGCAGCACCACCCGCGCCCGGCCGCTGCAACCCGGCCCTTCAACATCCTGCTGGTCGGGCAGGGCATGCGCCTGGGCGGCCAGGCGGCGCTGTTCGCCGCCAGCCTGCGCCGCAATGCCCCCGGCTGGCGCGGCCGGCTGATCGTCGCCGAGCCGCAGCCCGGGGGCGCCTGGTGCGGGGCGCAGACCCGGATGCCCGAAACGGCGCGCGCAGCCCTGGCCGCATTCGGCGCCGAGATCCTGCCCTTCACCGCCACGCATTTCGGCGCCGGCTATCCCTATGGCAACAAGATCGAGGCGCTGGCCCTGCTGCCGCCCGGCGAGCCCTTCGTGTTTTTCGACAGCGACACGCTGGTCACCGGGCCGCTGGAGCGGCTGAGCCTGGATTTCGCGCGCCCCTCGGCCTCGATGCGGCGCAGCGCGACCTGGCCCGAGCCGCCGCCCTACGGGCCCGGCTATGGCGCCATCTGGAAATCGCTCTACGACCGCTTCGGGCTGGATTACGAAAGCTCGCTCGACCGCAGCCAGCCGGACGAGCATTGGGAGCGTTACCTCTATTTCAACGCCGGCTGGTTCTTCGGTGCCGATCCGCAGGAATTCGGCCGCCGCTTTCTCGACTGGGCGCTGGCGATCCGCGACGACCCGGGCGAGGCCCTGGCCTGCCAGAGCCTGGATCCCTGGCTGGATCAGGTCGCGCTGCCGCTGGTGATCCATTCTCTGGGCGGTGGCCGCCCGGGACCGGAACTGGCCGGGCTGGACGGCTGGGCGACCTGCCATTACCGCAACCTGTCGCTGCTCTATGCCCGCGAATCCGATGCGGTTGTGGCGCTGATCGAGGAACTGGCGGCCGATCCGCGCATCGCGCCGCTGCTGGCGGATGACGAGGCCGCCCGCCACCTGATCGCGGAGGGCGCCGGGCGCAGTCGGATCCGCCCGCTCTTTGCCGGCGAAGACCCGCCGCCCACCGAAAAGGCGATGCGCCAGCGGTTGCGCCGCGCCGGGCTGTGGTTCCGCTGAGGCAGCCTGCCGGCTGCCCCGCAGGGGGCCGCTCGGGCGCACCCTGCCAAGGGGCCGGGGCCGGCTAGCCTCGGGCCAGCACCGCATCGCAGCGGGCGCAGGTGCCCGGGTGGCCGTGGCTGCCGACATCGGGCAGGATCTTCCAGCAACGCTGGCATTTCTCGCCCTCGGCGGTCTCGAAGACCACGCCGATGCCCGGCACCTCGGACAGCCGGAATGCCTCGCCCGGGGCCGGATCGGGGGTCAGGCTCAGCCCGGAGGTGATGCAGATATCGGCGAAATCCACCGATTTCAGCGCCCTGAGCTCCTCGGCATCCTCGACATGCACCACCGGCGCGGCCTCGAGGCTGGCGCCGATCACCTTGTCGCTGCGCTTGATCTCCAGCGCGGCGGTGACGACGCGGCGGACGCGGCGGATGGTTTCCCATTTCCGGGCCAGCGCCTCGTCCAGCCATTCGGCCGGGGTGGCGGGGAAGTCCTGCAGATGCACCGAGCCTTCCTCGGAAGGGAAGCGCGCCAGCCAGACATCCTCCATGGTGAAGGGCAGGACCGGCGCCAGCCAGGTCACCAGCCGGTGGAACAGCAGGTCCAGCACCGTCCGCGCCGCCCGCCGCCGCAGCGCGTCGGGGGCATCGCAATAAAGCGCATCCTTGCGGATGTCGAAATAGAAGGCCGAAAGGTCCACCGTGGCGAACTGGAACACGGCCTGGAACACGCCCTGGAAATCGTAGCTGTCATAGCCGCGGCGCAGCTGCCCGTCGATCTGCGCCAGCCGGTGCAGCACCCATCGCTCCAGCTCGGGCATCTCCTCGACGCCGATGCGCTCGGCCTCGGTGAAACCGTCCAGGTTGCCCAGGACGAAGCGCAGCGTGTTGCGCAGCCGGCGATAGCTGTCGGCCGTGCCCTTGAGGATCTCCTTGCCGATGCGCAGGTCCGCCGTGTAGTCGGACTGCGCCACCCAGAGCCGCAGGATGTCGGCGCCGTATTCCTTGATCACATCGTCCGGCGCCACGGTATTGCCCAGCGACTTGGACATCTTCATGCCCTTTTCGTCCAGGGTGAAGCCATGGGTCAGCACGCCCCGATAGGGCGCCCGGCCCTTGGTGGCGCAGGCCTGCAGAAGCGAGCTGTGGAACCAGCCGCGATGCTGGTCGGTGCCCTCCAGATAGAGGTCGGCGATCCCGTCGGGGCTGCCGTCGGCGCGGTCGCGGATCACGAAGGCATGGGTCGAGCCGGAATCGAACCAGACGTCCAGCACGTCCATGACCTGCTCGTAAGCCTCGGGATCGGCCAGGCCCTCCAGCATCCGCGCCTTGAAGTCGGCGTGATACCAGACATCGGCACCGTCCTTCTCGAAGGCCGCGATGATGCGGTCGTTGACGCGCTGGTCGCGCAGCAGGAATTCCGGATCGGTGGGCCTGGCGCCTTTCTTCACGAAACAGGTCAGCGGCACGCCCCAGGCGCGCTGGCGCGACAGCACCCAGTCCGGCCGGTTCTCGACCATGGAATACAGCCGGTTGCGCCCGGTCTGCGGCGTCCAGCGCACCAGCTTGTCGATCGAGGTCAGCGCCCGCCGGCGGATGGTGTCGCCATATTCGCCCATGCCGTCGTCCAGCACCTTGTCGATGGCGGCGAACCATTGCGGGGTGTTGCGATAGATCAGCGGCGCCTTCGAGCGCCAGCTATGCGGATAGGAATGCTTGATCCTGCCCTTGGCCAGCAGCGCGCCCGCCCAGGCCAGCTGCTTGATGACGCTGACATTGGCCGGGCCTTCCTTGCCGTCCGGCGCGATGATCGCCTGGCCGCCGAACAGCGGCAGGTCGGCGCGATAGGCGCCGTCCGGCTCGACGTTGTAGGTCATCGGCAGCCCGTATTTCAGGCCAAGCTGATAGTCGTCGTCGCCATGGCTCGGCGCGGTATGCACGAAGCCGGTGCCGGCGTCGTCGGTGACGTGATCGCCGGGCAGCATCGGCACGTCGTAATCCCATTCGCCGGCGCCGCCCTCGACGCCGCGCAGCGGATGCGACAGCACCAGCCCCTCCAGATCGGCGGCCGTCACGTCGCGAAGCCGCTGCCAGTCCTCGATCCGGGCGGCCTGGCGCACGCTTTCGGCCAGCGCATCGGCCAGCACCAGCAGCTCGCCGCTCTTCGCCGTCGCGTTCTCGGCCACCGCGCCCACGCGATAAAGCCCGTAGGCGATGGCCGGATGATAGGCCACGGCGCGGTTCTGCGGGATGGTCCAGGGCGTGGTGGTCCAGATCACCACGCTGGCGGGTTTCTCCGTTGCCCAGATACCTTGCGAGGATTCCACCGGGAAGCGCACCCAGATGGTGTGGCTGGTATGGTCGTGATACTCGACCTCGGCCTCGGCCAGGGCGGTCTTCTCGACCGGCGACCACATGACCGGCTTCGAACCCTGATAGAGCGAGCCGTTCATCAGCAGCTTCATGAACTCGGCCGCGATCACCGCCTCGGCATGGTAGTCCATCGTCAGATAGGGATCGTCCCATTTGCCGGTGACGCCCAGCCGCTTGAACTCCTCGCGCTGGATGCCGATCCAGTGCTCGGCAAAGCGGCGGCATTCCTGGCGGAACTCGACCACGTCGACGGCATCCTTGTCCTTGCCGGCGCCGCGGTATTTCTCTTCGATCTTCCATTCGATCGGCAGGCCGTGGCAGTCCCAGCCCGGCACATAGCGCGCATCGCGGCCCATCATCTGCTGGCTGCGGGTGATGAAGTCCTTCAGCACCTTGTTCAGCGCGTGGCCGATATGCAGGTTGCCGTTCGCATAGGGCGGGCCGTCATGCAGGATGAAGGGCGTCCGCCCCCGGGCGCGCTCGCGCAGCCGGTCGTAGATGCCGATGCGCTCCCAGCGGGCCAGCCAGTCCGGCTCGCGCTGCGGCAGGCCGGCGCGCATCGGGAAATCGGTCTGGGGCAGGAAGACGGTGTCGCGGTAATCGGGCGCGGCTTGGGTTTCGGCGGTCGTGTCGCTCATCTGGCGGGAATCCTTCGGTGGCTGGGCAGGCATGCATGACCCGGCGGCGAGGACATCCTACGCCGCCGGGCGAATAATTCGAAAAATTCCGGCCCTGCTGAACATGCGCGGGTTATAGGAAACCGCCCCGACCCCTGCAAGCGCGGCTTGCACCCGCGCCGCGCCTCGGGGAGCTAGCGGCCATGAGCTACAGGATCGCCATCGCGGGGCGCCGGGATCGGCGCCACGCTGCTGGCCGGCGAGGGCCACGAGGTCGCCCTGTTCGAGCGTTCGCCGCGTCGAGTCCCTTGGGCTCGGGCCTGGTGATCCCGCCCGTGGGGCTGGCCGTCCCGGACCGCATCGGCGCGGGCGAGGAGGCGCGCCGCCTCTCCAGCCCCATCGCCCGGATGCACCGGCACGAGGTGCGGGGACGCCAGGTGCTGGATGTCTCCTATCCGGCGACCGCGCCGGGCCGCGGCATCCACCGGGCTGGCATGTGCGCATCTACCAGGCGATGAGCGCGGCCTTCACCCCGATGTATCAGTCGGGCAGCCGCAGCCTGCTCCGGCTGCGCGACTTGGTGCTTGCCCCGCTCTCGACCCTGCCGCTGCTGCGGCGCGGGCTGACGCATCTGGTCGCGGGCACCATGATCCCGCCGCTTTCCGGGACGCGCGATCCGTGACGGGCTTGCAGGACCGGCCCCAGGGGTCCATATCCGCGCCATGATCCCGCCCCGTTTCGACGTCACCTCCGAACAGATCGACCGCGTCGTCGCCACCTTCTACGCCGCGGTCCGCCGGCACGAGGTGCTGGGCCCGGTCTTCGCCGCCCATGTCGCCGACTGGCCCGAGCACGAGGCCAAGATCGCCCGCTTCTGGCGCAACGCCATCCTCTACGAGCGCGGCTATGACGGCAATCCGATGCAGGTGCACATGCGCGCCGGCGACGTGAAGGCCCAGCACTTCGCGCCCTGGCTCATGCTCTTCGACGAGACCCTGCGCCGGACGCTGCCGCCCGAGACGGCGCGGGCCTGGTCGGCGCTCGCGCATCGCATCGGCGCCGGGCTGCGCATGGGGGTCGAGGACCTGCGCGAGCGGCGCCCCGGCCCGCCGGTCTTGCGCTGAGCCGCGCGCGGGTGTAAACAAAACGGGAACATCCGAAGGGGATTCCCATGAAGATCGACTATCTCGAATTCTCCTCGCCCGACCTGCCGGCCACGAAAGCCTTCTTCACCCGCGCCTTCGGCTGGCGCTTCAACGATTACGGCCCCGACTATCAGGAGATGGCCGATGCCGGCCTGTCGGGCGGCATCGCCGCCGGCCCTCTGGCGCCGCCGCTGGTGATCCTCAAGGCCGACGACCTGGAAGCCGCGCTGGCCCGCGTGACCGAGGCGGGGGCGACGATCACCCGGCCGATCTTCGACTTCCCCGGCGGCCGCCGTTTCCAGTTCCGCGAGCCGGGCGGCACCGAAATGGCGGTCTGGTCCGAAGGCTAGCGTCGCGGCGGCCGCGCCTTGTAGGCCGGCAGCCGCCAGCCAAAGCTCATGCTGCCCGCGCGCAGCAGCAGCACCATGGCGGCGCAGCCGATCAGCGCCCAGCCGCGCCCGGTCCCCAGCGCCAGCAACAGCAGCGCCGCCACCGCCCCGCCAAAGGCGGCGGTGACGTAAAGCTCGCCCTGCTTCAGCACCAAGGGCACCTCATTGCCGACCACGTCGCGCATCAGCCCGCCGAAAGTGCCGGTCATCACCCCCATCAGCACGGTGACCACCGGGCTCACTCCCGCCTCCAGCGCCACGCCCACGCCCGCGGGCACCGCCACGGCCAGGGCAAAGGCATCCAGCCACAGGATGGCGCGATAGCGGCTTTCCAGCCGATGCGCGGTAAAGAACACCATGATCGCCGCGCCGGCGGTCAGCAGCAGCAGCTCGGGCCGCCCGACCCAGAAGA
The DNA here is from genome assembly GCF_000518925.1 of Paracoccus sp. J39. NCBI lineage: Bacteria > Pseudomonadati > Pseudomonadota > Alphaproteobacteria > Rhodobacterales > Paracoccaceae > Paracoccus > Paracoccus sp. J39. The sequence goes on from NZ_JAEN01000004.1 coordinate 133,146, forward strand.
CCGGCACCCGGCCCAGCACCAGGTCGCGCAACGTTCCGCCGCCGATCCCGGTCAGCGTGGCGAAGAAGATGAAGCCGACCACGTCCAACTGCCCGCGGCTGGCGACAAGCGCCCCGGTCAGCGCAAAGACCAGCACGCTGGCATAATCCAGCAGCGGGATCAGCGCCTCAAAGCTCACCCCGAGACCTTCGCCGGCTTGAAGGGCGCCATCCCCGCCCGCGCCAGCGCGTCGGCGCGTTCGTTCTCGGGATGGCCGGCATGGCCCTTGATCCATTCCCAGCGCACCTTGTGGCGGGCCTGCGCGGCGTCCAGCCGCTGCCACAGCTCGGCATTCTTCACCGGCTTGCGGTCGGCGGTGCGCCAGCCGTTCTTCTTCCAGCCGTGGATCCACTGCGTCACGCCGTTCTTCACATAGGCGCTGTCGGTGACGACGGTGATCTCGCTCGGCCGGGTCAGCGCCTCCAGGGCCGAGATCGCCGCCATCAGCTCCATGCGGTTGTTGGTGGTCTCGGCCTCGCCGCCGGACAGCTCGCGCTCCTTCAGCACCGTCTCGCCCTCCAGGGCGCGCATCAGCACCCCCCAGCCGCCGGGGCCGGGATTGCCGCTGCAGGCGCCGTCGGTCCAGGCGAAGAGCGCGCTCATGCCTCCAGCCCCTTGTAGCCGGGCAGGGCGGCGATGCGGTCGAGCCAGCGCCCGATGTCGGGGAAGCGCGCCATGTCGAAGCCGCCCAGGCTGCCCGCCGTATGGGTATAGCCGTAAAGGCAGATATCGGCGAGGCTGACGGTATCCCCCACCAGCCAGTCATGCCCGGCCAGCCGGTCCTCCATCACCTGCAGCAGCGCATGGCCGCGCTCAAGCAGCTCCGCCATGCGCTCGGGCGTCGCCTGCGCACGGCGATGCGGATAGGTCCGCAAGGCCGCCCGCACGGCGACGACCCCCTCGTGCTGGTTCTGCTCCCAGAACATCCAGCCCAGCATGGCGGCGCGCCCGAAGGCATCCTTCGGCACGAAGCGCGTGCCCTCGCCCAGCCAGCACAGGATCGCGTTCGATTCCGGCAACAGCCGGCCGTCATCCAGTTCCAGCACCGGCGCCTTGCCGAAGGGCAGCCGCCCCTCGGCCTTGGCGCGTTCCAGCGCCTCGGTCTGGTATTCCACGTCCAGGATCTCGCAATCGCGGCCCAGCAGCGCCAGCAGCAGCCGCACCTTGTAGCTGTTGCCCGAGGACGGCATAGACCACAGTTTCATCCCGCAACCCTTCTTTCTTGTCCAAATATCCTGGGGGAGCCCCGCAGGGGCGGGGGCAAAGCCCCCACGGGCGAGTGCTCAGGCCTCGCGCAGGACCCGCGGCACCTTGAACTCGACATTCTCCCGCGCCGTCTCGACCATCTCGACGGTCAGGTCGTAGCGTTCCCGGAAGGCCGCCACCACCTCGTCGACCAGCACCTCGGGGGCCGAGGCGCCGGCGGTCACCCCCACCGCCCGCACGCCCGCGATGGCGCGCCAGTCGATCTGGTCGGCGCGCATCACCAGCTGCGAATAGGCGCAGCCGGCGGCGCTGCCGACCTCGACCAGCCGGCGCGAGTTCGAGCTGTTCGGCGCCCCGATCACCAGCAGCGCGTCGATCCGCCCGGCGATGGCCTTGACCGAGGCCTGGCGGTTGGTCGTCGCATAGCAGATGTCCTCCTTGGCCGGGCCGACGATGTCCGGAAACCGCGCCTGCAGTGCGGCGACGATGGCGGCGGTGTCATCGACCGACAGCGTGGTCTGGGTGATGAAGGCCAGCCGCGAGGGATCGCGCGGCGCAATCCTGGCCACGTCCTCGACCGTCTCGACCAGCAGCACCTCGCCCTCGGGCAATTGTCCCATGGTGCCCAGCACCTCGGGATGGCCGGCATGGCCGATCATCACCATCTGCAAGCCCTCGGCATGGTGGCGCTCGGCCTCGACATGCACCTTGCTGACCAGCGGGCAGGTGGCATCGACAAAGACCATCTCGCGCCGCCGCGCCTCGGCCGGCACGGATTTCGGCACGCCATGGGCCGAGAAGATCACCGGCCGGTCGGAGGGCACATCGTCCAGTTCCTCGACAAAGACCGCGCCCTTGTCGCGCAAGCTGTCCACGACGAACTTGTTGTGCACGATCTCGTGGCGGACATAGACCGGCGCGCCCCATTTCTGCAGCGCCATCTCGACGATCTTGATGGCGCGGTCCACGCCGGCGCAGAAGCCGCGCGGCGCGGCCAGGTAAAGGGTCAGGGGCGGTTTCTTGTCCATGGGCCTCACCTAACCCCGGCAGGGGCCTGCCGCAAGGGATCAGGCGCCCTCGAAACTGGTCAGGGCATGGACCTCGTGGCCCAGCCCTTCCAGCAGCGTCCGCCCGCCCAGCTCGGGCAGCTCGATCACGAAGGCGCAGCCCACGACCTCGGCCCCCAGCCGCTCGCAAAGCGAGATGCCGGCCGCGGCGGTGCCGCCGGTGGCCAGCAGATCGTCGACGATCAGCACCCGCTCGCCGGGCTTCAGGGCGTCGTCATGGATCTCCATCACCGCCTCGCCATATTCCAGCGCATAGGCCTGGCTGATGACGGCGCCGGGCAGCTTGCCCTTCTTGCGGATCGGCACGAAGCCCACGGAAAGCTGATGCGCCACCGCGCCGCCCAGGATGAAGCCGCGCGCCTCCAGCCCGACGACCTTGTCGATATCCTCGCCGGCATAGGCGGCCAGAAGCTGGTCCACCGCCATGCGAAAGCCGCGCGCATCGGCGAAAAGCGTGGTCACGTCGCGAAACAGGATGCCCTCATGCGGGAAATCGACGATGGTGCGGATATAGTCGCGCACCGTGCGGCTGTCGCGGCGGCGCTTTTCCGGCCGGTTCTCCATCAGGGGCGCTCCATCTCGAAGGTCTCGGTGGTGATGGTGTAGTCCTTGTAGCCCATGCGCGACAGCCAGCCGGTGCCGTGCAGGTCGAAGCGGCCGTCCTTCAGGCAATCCTCGCGCAGGTGGATGCCGGTGACGACGCCCAGCACCATGTAATTCGCCTCGCCTGCCAGCCGCAGGATGCGCGTGGCGCGGCATTCCAGCGCCGCGGCGGCCCCGGCGACGCGCGGGCAGTCGATGCTTTCGCATTCCGCGGCCTCGATGCCGGCCGCCTCGAATTCGTTCACCCCGGCCGGGAAGGCGGCCGAGCTGGCATTGACCTGATCCTTCAGCGGCCCGTCGGCGATGTTGACGCAGAACACCCGCGACTGCGCGATCTGCGCCACGCTGTCCTTGGTGCCCTGCCGGTCCGGCTTGGCCGAGGTCGATGCGAACATGACCTGCGGCGGCACATAGGCGGTCAGGTTGAAGAAGGAATAGGGCGCCAGGTTGTCGCCCTGCCGGCCGCGGGTCGAGATCCAGCCGATGGGCCGCGGCGCCACGATGGCGTTCAAAGGGTTGTGCGGCAGCCCGTGGCCGTCCTGGGGTCGGTAGAACATGGCTGCCCTCGCTGTTCCCTGGGTGATGCGGGCCCCAGAAGTGACCCCATGCACGCGGCGCGTCAAGCCTCGCCGTTCTCGCCGGACCTGCCGCGGGGATTTTGCATCTTGTGATCCCGCAGGCGGTTTTCGTCGCGGCGGCTGCATGTTACGCGGTCCCTGCGCCGCGCCAAGACCCACCCGAATCCCGACCCCATCAGCGGAGGCAGGATGTACGAACTTTGCCCCGAGACCCCCGCCGACACGCCCGAGGTCGAGGCCCTGCTGGACCTGTGCTTCGCGCCGGGGCGCACGGCGCTGTCCTCCTACCGGCTGCGCGACGGGGTGGCGCCGGTCCGCGCGCTCTGCCTGATGCTGCGCGACGATTTCGGCGCGCTGATGGGGGCGATCCGCTACTGGCCGGTGCGCGTCGGCGGCCGGCCGGTGCTGCTGCTCGGCCCGGTGGCGGTGCATCCGACGACGCAGGGCGAGGGGCTGGGCGGGCTTCTGATGCGCGAAAGCCTGACGCGGGCAGCGGAAATGGGCTGGCAGCGGGTGATGCTGGTCGGCGATCTGCCCTATTATCAACGCTTTGGTTTCTGGAAGCTCGAGGGCGTCGAGATGCCGCCGCCCACCAATCCCGACCGGGTGCTGGGGATCGAACTGATCCCCGGCGCCTGGGAAGGCGTCACCGGGCAGGTCGAGCGCGAAACCGGCGAAGCCGCCGGTCTGCACGAGATGCGCCGCGACCCGCCCGAGGATCGCGGCGGCACCGGGGGCGTGCCGCCGGTTCACTCGGGATAGACGAAAGCCTCGGGGTGGTTGGCCAGGCTGCCGGTCAGCGCCGCGTAAAGGATGGTGCGGCCGTCGATGGTCTCGGGCCCGCCGGCCATGCCCAGCCAGGTCAGCAGCTCGGCCCCCTCGCCGTCGCGCACCGAAAGCACGCCATAGGCCGCGCCGCCATCGGGCGCGTAAAGCACCGCCATCTGGTTTTCCGCGCAATCATGCTGCTGGCAGGCGGTCATCGCCAGGTATTCCTTGCCGCCGAAGCCGACCTTCTGGCCGGGCGTCACCACCGCGCCCTCGCGCAGCCAGCCGGGCAGCTGATGCCCCTCGGCCATCTTCTCGACGGCTGCGGTCAGCGCCTCGTCCTTGCCCAGGTCGGCCAGCGTCAGCCCGCCCTCCTGCGCGGCCTCGGGCGCCGCCGGTTCCGCGGGCTGCCCGGCGGCATCCTGCGCCGTCGCGGCCTGTCCCAGGGCCAGCGCGGCGGTTACGGTCAGCATCGGGATCATGCGGCGGATGGTCATTTCCGGTCTTCCTTGTCCTTGTCCCACCGACGGAGGCCGCCAAGGCGGGAGGCGCGGCGGGTATGCATTCTGCGGTCGGAACCCGCCGGGCGGCTTGCGGGTTCCCTTGCCAATGCCCAGATGCTTGCGCAGACGAACTCCCGGCGCAAGCCATGACAATCCAAGGTGTCCACAGGATGACCGAGCAGACCCAGATCCCCGCCCGGCAGGCCGTGCTGCCCCCGATCGACGATCCGACCGTGCATGCCGAGATCGACCGCCTTGCCCGGCGCTACCTGCAGGCGGGCGGCGTGGCGATGGAGCTCATGGCCGCCGTCGGCGGCAAGGCCGAAGGGCTGATCGAGCGCCTGCCGGCGTCGGTGCGCGGGCGCATGGACCGCATCACCCTGGCGGCGCTGAACCGTGCCTTCGACGCCGCCTCGCGCTCGCGCGGGGTGATGCGGGATCGCGGCGACCTGTTCAACCGCATGCTCTCGACCACCTCGGGCGCGGTCGGGGGACTGGCCGGGATCGGCGGGGCCATGCTGGAACTGCCGGTCACGGTGACGCTGCTTCTGCGCGCGATCATGGACATCGCCGGCGAACACGGCTTCGATCCCGTCTCGGACGAGGCGCGGCGCGAGGCGCTGCATGTCTTCGCCTCGGCGGGGCCGCTTTCGGATGACGACGGCACCGATCTCGGCCTGCTGGCGGCGCGCATGACCATCACCGGCCAGACCGTGCAGGCGCTGATCGCGCGGGTGGCGCCGCGGCTCTCGGCCTCGCTGGCGCAGAAGCTGGCGGCGCAGGCGGTGCCGCTGCTGGGGGCCCTGGCCGGGGCTTCGATCAATTACAGCTTCACCCGCTATTACCAGGAACTGGCCCGGGTGCATTTCGGCCTGCTGCGGCTGTCGCAGGAAACCGGCATCCCGCGCGAGGCGCTGGCCGAGGCGCTGGAGCTGCGCATGATCCAGCTGCGCCCGAACACGGCGGCGCGGAAACTGTCCCGGCGCGGCTAGGCCTCGGTTTCGGCGGCCAGTTCCAGGACCCCCGCCGGGGCTTCCAGATGCGCGGTGTCCAAGGGGGCCGAGGGCCGGGCAAGGCGCGACTTCACCACCCAGTGCAGCCGCTCCTGCGCGCGGGTGATGGCGACATAGGCCAGCCGCTTCCACAGCGCCACCCCGGCCTCGCTGCGGCCCGACCAGGCGGCTGCGGCGATGTCGGGGGCAAAGACCTGCACGTCGGGCCACTGGCTGCCCTGCGCCTTGTGGATGGTCACCGCCGCGCCATGCAGGAAGGTCGCGCCCATGCGCGCGGCGAAGGGGATGAAGGGCTCCTCGACATCTGGCATCTCGATCTTGACGATGCTGGCGGCGGACAGCCGCGGCTCCTCGGCGCCGACGACATGCAGCCGCGAGAAGCCGGGCTTGCGCCCCGGCCCCAGATAGACCACCTGCGCGCCCTTGATCAGCCCGCGCGCCTCCAGGTCGATGCGCTTCTTGCGGTGCTTCAGCGGCAGTTCCAGCCCGTCGCAGATCAGGGGCTCGCCCGGCAGCAGCGCATCGCCCGGCGCGCCATAGGCGGAACGAAAGGCCTGGATCAGCTTGATGCGGGTGACGTTGCGCCAGACCAGCACCGGGCTTTGCGCCATCAGGTCGCTCTCGACCCGCTCGGCCCAGATCACCCGCGGGTCGCGGGCGGCGGCCTGGCGGATCATGCGCTCGAAGGCGTCGAATTCCAGCGCCGGATCGACCAGCGCATGGGCAAGGTCCAGGATCGGGCTGTCGCCCTCCTGCCGGTGGATGCGGCTCAGCATCAGCCGCTGCGGGGCGGCCAGCCGGTCGAAGACCATCTCGCCCGATTGCCCGACCGGGGCCAGCTGCGCGGGGTCGCCGAACAGGATCAGGACCGGGAAGATCTCGCGCAGGTCCTCGAACTGGCGCTCGTCCAGCATCGAGGCCTCGTCGACCAGCCCGATGTCCAGCCCGTCCTCGCGCCGCTTCCAGCCGCGGATGAAATCCGAACCGCGCAACCCCGCCGCGGCCAGCGCCCCGGGGATCGAGGCATGCTGGTCGTAAAAGGCCTTGGCCCGGTCCAGCGCCGCCTCGGTCAACCCTTCCATCAGCCCCTCGACGGAAGGCCGCTCGCCGGCGCCGGTCAGCCAGTCGGCGATGCGCTCGTATTCCGGATCATAGACCGGGGTATAGAGGATGCGGTGGATCGTCGTCGCCGGCACGCCGCGCATGCGCAGCACGAAGGCCGCCTTGTTGGTCGGGGCGAGGATGGCGACGGTGCGGCGGTCCTTGCGCTTCTTGCCCTCGTAATCGCCCGAGACGATGTCGACACCGGCCGCCTTCAGCGCCCTGGTCAGTTCCGCCAGCAAGAGGGTCTTGCCCGAACCGGCCTTGCCGATCACCGCCATGACCCGGCCCTTGCCGGGTTTCGGCGGCGCGATCTCCTCCGAGACCAGGTCGATGCCGGATTCTTCCAGCACGGCGGCAAGCGCGTCCCAGGCTTCGGCCTGATCGGGGGAAAGGGCGGGCAGGGTCATGCGCCCTTGTTATCCCGCGGCGCGAGGGGCGGAAAGGCCGTTCCGGCGGCCCCGCCGCGATTTGGGTATTTGAAGAACGAAGAAGAAGCCATCCCGGCCCGGTCTTCTCTGTTTCCCAAATACCCATGCGAGGCTGACGCGTTCAGGCCCGCTCGTCCTTGGGCGAGCCCATGACGACATGGGTGGTGATGGTGGCGATCTGCGGGAAGGCGCCCAGCACCTCGGTATGGAAGCGGCGATAGGCGTCCAGGTCGCGCACCTCGACCCGCAGCAGGTATTCGACCGAGCCGGTGATGTTGTGGCATTCCCGCACCTGCGGCGCGGCAAGGCAGGCGCGCTCGAAAGCCTGCTGCGCCTCGTTGGAATGGCGGGCGAGGCCGACGGTGACATAGGCGGTGAAGCCTGCCGCGCGGGCGGCGGGGGCGATGATGGCGCGATAGCCCTGGATGGCGCCGCGCCGTTCCAGATCCTGCACCCGGCGCAGGCAGGCCGAAGGCGACAGCCCGACCTCGGCGGCAAGCTGCTGATTCGGCATGCGGCCGTTCCGGGCAAGGATGCGCAAGATCCGCGCGGATACCGGGTCTATATCGAAGTCTGATTGTCCCTTTTCTGCCATCGCTCGCAAATCAGGCCGGAAATTGCATGAACATGACAATATCATTGCGGGATCTTCAGGGAAATCCGCAATGTCGCACCAGATCCTTTTGGCGCTTGTCGCCTTCGCCTTCGTCACCTCGGTCACGCCCGGGCCCAACAACCTGATGCTGATGGCGTCCGGGGCGAATTTCGGCATTCGCCGCAGCGTTCCGCATCTGCTGGGCGTGGCGCTGGGTTTCGGCGCCATGGTGGCGCTGCTGGGGCTGGGCGTCGACCGGCTGGTGGCCGGCGCGCCGCGTCTGGCCGAGGCGCTGAAGTGGGTCAGCATGGCCTATGTTCTGTGGCTGGCCTGGAAGATCGCCCATGCCTCGGCGCCCGGGAGCGAGGGTGTGGCGGCGCGGCCCATGGGCTTTCTGGCCGCCTGTGCCTTTCAATGGGTGAATCCCAAGGCCTGGATGATGGCGCTGGGCGCGCTTTCGGCCTATTCGGCCGGGGTGGGCGGCACGCTGGTGGTGGCGCTGGTCTTTACCCTGGTGAACCTGCCCTCGGTCGCGCTTTGGACGGCGATGGGGCAAGGGCTGCGCGGCGTCCTGTCCCAGCCGGCGCGGCTGCGGCTGTTCAACCGGGTCATGGCGCTGCTGCTGGTCGGCTCGATGCTGCCGGTCGTCACCGGGCACTGACCGCGATCAGCGCGGCGACGCCCAGCACGATCAGGGCCATGCCGGCCAGTTGCCGCGGGCGGATGCCCTCGCGGAAGACCCGGCCCGAGACGAGCTGCGCCATCACCACCTCGACCAGCGCCAGGGTGCGGACATTGGCCGCCGCGGTCAGCGCGAAGCCCAGGAACCAGAACAGCGAGGCCAGCGCCCCGAGCGCGCCGGCGCCCAGAGAGCTGCGCCAGTGCCGGGCTATGCCGGCCAGCGCCGGGCGGTCCAGCGCGCCCAGCCAGGCCAGCATGATCGCGCTTTGCAGGGCCAGGCTGAGGACCAGCACGGTCGCCGCGCGAACCGGTTCCGCGCCGAAGGGCAGGGCGAGGATCGCACCGCGAAAGCCGATGGCCGAGAGGCCGAACAGCGCCCCCGCCGCGATGCCCAGACCCGCCGCACGCCAGCCGCCGCGCCGCCAGTCGGCGCCCGACATCAGCACTACGCCCAGCGTCGCCGTGGCGATCGCCGCCATGCGGGCGGGGCCCAGCGCCTCGGCCAGGATCAGGGTGCCGATCAGCGCCAGCGTCACCGGTTCGGTCTTGATCAGTGCCGTGGTGACGCCGAAGCCGCGGCTTTCCATCGTCAGCAGCATCAGCGCGGTGGCGGCGATCTGCGAGGCGGCCCCCAGCGCCGCCCAGCCCAGCACCGTGGCGTCGGGCAGGGGCACCGGCACCAGCGCCGCCATCCCCGCCAGCACCAGCGCCGCGAAGGGCAGGCCGAAGAGGAAGCGCACGGCGGTCGCGCCCATGGTGCCCAGCTCGGCGGTCAGCCGCCGCTGCGCCGCATTGCGCCCGGTCTGGGCCGCGGCGGCGATCAGCGTGGCGAGGATCCAGCTCAAGCCCCGACCCCGCCCATCAGCCCCGGATCGCCTCCAGCATCCGCGTGACGTTTTCGGGATCGGCCTCGGGGGTGATGCCATGGCCGAGGTTGAAGATATGCGGGCCCTGCGAAAAGGCCCGCACGATCCGGCGCGTTTCGGAGACGAGTTCCTCGCCGCCGCTGACCAGCAGGCGCGGGTCGAGATTGCCCTGCACGCAGCCGTCCTTCTGCACCTCGGCCGCCGCCCAGTCGGCGCTGACCGAATTGTCCAGCGCCACGCAATCGGCGCCGGTGGCGCGGGCGAAGCCGGCATAGCGCGGCCCGGCCTCGCGCGGGAAGGCGATCACCGGGATGCCGGGGTGGCGGGCCTTCAGCGCGGCGATGATCCGGCGCGCGGGCTCGACGGCGAAATCGTCGAAGTCCCGGTCCTTGAGCGAGCCGGCCCAGCTGTCGAACAGCTTCACCACCTCGGCCCCCGCCTCGATCTGGGCCGAGAGATAGTCGATTGTCGCCTCGGTGATGCGGTCGATCAGCGCGGCGAAGGCGGCGCGGTCCTCGGCCTTGAAGCCGTGGGCCGGGGCCTGGTCGGGGGTGCCGCGGCCGGCCACCATGTAGGTGGCGACGGTCCAGGGCGCGCCGGCAAAGCCGATCAGCGTGGTTTCCCGCGGCAGCTCGCGCGCCAGGATGCGGACGGTTTCATAGACCGGCGCCAGCGTCTCGTGGATCGCCTCGGCGGGTTTCAGCGCCGCGACCCCGGCGGCGCTGGTGACGGTGGAAAGCCGCGGCCCCTCGCCGGTGACGAACCACAGGTCGAGTCCCAGCGCCTGCGGCAGCAGCAGGATGTCGGCGAAGAGAATCGCCGCGTCGAAGCCGTAGCGGCGGATCGGCTGCAGCGTCACCTCGGCCGCCAGGTCCGGCGTGTAGCACAGCGACAAAAAGTCGCCGGCCTGGGCGCGGGTGGCGCGGTATTCCGGCAGGTAGCGGCCGGCCTGGCGCATCATCCAGACGGGCGGAACGGGCAAACGCTCGCCCTTCAGCGCGCGCAGGATGGTTTTTTCGGACATGGTTCACCTCTTGCGGCCCTTCATGGCGCGCACGGCCCCGTTGTCAAGGCCGAGGGGGGGCGCTAAGCCCTTTGCCATGACCCAGATGCCCGACCCCCAGAACCCCATCCGCATCGGCACCCGTGGCTCGGCCCTGGCGCTGGCCCAGGCGCACGAGACCCGCGACCGGCTGATGGCCGCGCATGGCCTTGCGGCCGACGCCTTCCAGATCGTGGTGATCAAGACCACCGGCGACCGGGTGCTGGACCGGCCGCTGAAAGAGATCGGCGGCAAGGGCCTGTTCACCCGCGAGATCGAGGATGCGCTGCTGGCGCAGGACATCGACATCGCCGTGCATTCGATGAAGGACATGCCGACGATCCAGCCCGAGGGCCTGCTGATCGATTGCTATCTGCCGCGCGAGGATGTGCGCGACGCCTTCGTCAGCGCGCAATTCGCGGCGATTTCCCAGCTGCCGCAAGGCGCTGTCGTCGGTTCCTCGAGCTTGCGGCGGCGGGCGCAGCTGGCGGCACGGCGGCCGGATCTGAAGCTCGTCGAGTTTCGGGGAAACGTCCAGACGCGGTTGAAAAAGCTGGAAGATGGAGTCGCGGTAGCGACCTTTCTGGCCATGGCCGGGCTGACGCGGCTGGGCATGCTGCATGTCGCGCGCGGCGCGGTCGATCCCGACGAGATGCTGCCCGCCGTGGCGCAGGGCTGCATCGGGGTCGAGCGGCGCGCCGATGACGCGCGCACCGCGGCGCTGTTGGCCGCAATCTCGGACCGGGACAGCGCGCTGCGGGTGACGGCCGAGCGCGCCTTCCTCGCCCGGCTCGACGGTTCCTGCCAGACGCCCATCGCCGGGCTGGCGGAACTGCAGGGCGACCGGCTGCGGCTGCGCGGCGAGATCCTGCGCCCCGACGGCAGCGAGGTGATCGCGGGTGAGCGTATCGGTCCGGCCTCGGACGGCGCTGCCATGGGCACCGACCTGGCCGAGGAGTTGCGCGGCCGGGCGCCGGCCGATTTCTTCGACTGGTCCTAGGCCAGCAGCAGCGCCGCAAGGCCCAGGCCCAGCAGCGCCATGGCGCGGCGATAAAGCCGCAGCCCGGCCATGAGGTCGCGCGCCTGCGGGTCGCGGGCATTTCCGTTCAGCCAGGGCTCGGGCGTCTCGACGCCGTGATAGCGGCGCGGGCCGGACAGGCGCACGTCCAGCGCCCCGGCCATGGCGGCCTCGGGCCAGCCGGCATTGGGCGAGCGGTGGCGGCGGGCGTCGCGCCGGATCACCCCTGCCGCGCGTCCCCCGGCAGGCGGCGCGGCCAGCAGGAACAGCAGCGCCGTCAGCCGCGAGGCCGGCAGGTTCACCAGGTCGTCCAGCCGCGCGGCGACGCGACCGAACAGCGCATGGCGCGGGTTCATGTGGCCGATCATCGAATCGAGCGTGTTGATGGCCTTGTAGGCCGCGATTCCCGGCAGGCCCGCGACCGCTGCCCAGAACAGAGGCGCGACCACGCCGTCGGATGTGTTCTCGGCCAGGCTTTCCAGCGCGGCGCGGGCGATGGGTGCCGGCCGGTCGTCCAGCTCGCGGCCGACGATCATCGCCACCGCCGCTTTCGCCGCCGGGACATCCCCCGCGGCCAAGGGCCGCGCCACCGCGGCGACATGGTCGTGCAGCGAGCGGATGGCGACCAGCGGCCAGGCCAGCACGCCCAGCAGGACGGGGCCCAAGGGCAGCGGCGCCAGCGCCCGGGTCAGCAGCAGCGCCGGGAGCAGCGCCGCGCCGACCGTCACCCCCACCGCCAGCGCGCCGCGGGCGATGCGATGCCCGCCCCGGTTCCAGCGGGCGTCCAGCGCCGAGATCAGCCGCCCGATCCAGACCACCGGATGCGAGACGCGGCGATAAAGCGCCTCGGGCCAGCCGATCAGCGCATCGACCAGCAGCGCCACCAGCGCAATGGTCAGCGTGTCCTGCGACAGGATCATGGCGCGACCTTGGGCGCGACCCGGTTGACGGCCTCGACCGCCCAGCCGGCGGGGCTGCGCGACAGGACGGTCAGCGACAGCGGCGCCACGGAAAAGGACAGCGCCGCCGGACCGACCGCCAGCGCCAGCGCCGCCCGCACCGTGCCGGCATGGGCGACGATGGCCACCGTGCCGCGCGCCCGGTCCAGGAGCGGCTGCACCCGCGCCGCCATGTCGAGGAAGCTTTCGCCGCCGGGTGGGCGCTGGCGTGCCAATTGCTCGGGCGGCAGCGGGCCGAGGTCGGGGATGATCGCGCCGGGCTCTTCCCAGCCGCCGAAATCCTGCTCCCACAAGGCGGGTTGCCATTCCGGGGCCAGCCCCAGGGCCGCGCAGGTCTGGCGGCAGCGCAGGGCGGGGCTGGACCAATGCGTCCCGGCCCCATCCAGCGCCGCGCGCGCCCAGTCGAGCGCCGCGCCGTCGCTGCAATCCGCCTCGACATCGCGGCGCCCTGCAAGCCCCGGCCGGGCCAGCGGGGCGTGGCGCAGAATCAGCAGCCGCGCGGCGGCATCGGGAAGCGGGCTCATCGGGCATCCTTGCGGCTAGGCGCGGCAGGAATGGCGCGCGGCCGCAGGCTTGTCAACGCGGCCCCCGCAGGCGCAGGATCGCCCTGAACCGCCGAGAACAGGCTTGACGCAGGCCCCGGCTTGGCGGCATAAACCAGTTAAATGAACACTCGTTCAATAAATGGAGGAGATGGCCGATGTTCACCGCGGGAATGCAGTTCGACCTGGGCGAGGACGTGAACGCCCTGCGCGACACCGTCCATCGCTGGGCGCAGGAGCGGGTGAAGCCCATCGCGGCCGAGGTCGATCGCAGCAACGCCTTTCCGAACGAGCTGTGGCGCGAGATGGGCGATCTGGGCCTTCTGGGCATCACCGTGCCCGAGGAATTCGGCGGCAGCGGCATGGGCTATCTGGCGCATGTGATCGCCACCGAGGAGATCGCCCGCGCCTCGGCCTCGGTCAGCCTGTCCTATGGCGCGCATTCCAACCTGTGCGTGAACCAGATCAAGCTGAACGGCACCGACGAGCAGCGGGCGAAATACCTGCCGGACCTGTGCAGCGGCAAGGCGGTCGGCGCGCTGGCCATGTCCGAGGAAGGCGCGGGCAGCGACGTGGTCGGCATGAAGCTGCGGGCCGAAAAGAAGAACGACCGCTATGTGCTGAACGGCAGCAAATACTGGATCACCAACGCGCCCGACGCCCATACGCTGGTGGTCTATGCCAAGACCGACCCCGAGGCCGGCAGCAAGGGCATCACCGCCTTCATCGTCGAGCGCGGCATGAAGGGCTTCTCGACCAGCCCGCATTTCGACAAGCTGGGCATGCGCGGCTCGAACACCGGCGAGCTGATCTTTCAGGATTGCGAGGTGCCCTTCGAGAACGTGCTGGGCGAGGAGGGCAAGGGCGTGCGGGTGCTGATGTCCGGCCTCGATTACGAGCGGCTGGTGCTGTCGGGCATCGGCACCGGCATCATGGCCGCCTGCCTCGACGAGGTCATGCCCTATGTCAAGGAACGCAAGCAGTTCGGCCAGCCGATCGGTTCGTTCCAGCTGATGCAGGGCAAGATCGCCGACATGTATGTCGCGCTGAACACGGCGCGGGCCTATGTCTACGAGGTGGCGAAAGCCTGCGACGCCGGCAAGGTCACGCGACAGGATGCGGCGGGCGCGGTGCTTTACGCCAGCGAACAGGCCATGGTGCAGGCGCATCAGGCCGTGCAGGCGCTGGGCGGTGCGGGCTTCCTCAACGATTCTGTGGTCAGCCGGCTGTTCCGCGACGCCAAGCTGATGGAGATCGGCGCCGGAACTTCGGAAATCCGCCGCATGTTGATCGGGCGTCAACTGATGGAGATCGCCTGATGCGCCTGCTTGTCCTTTTCCTTCTGCTGGCCGCCGGCCCGGTGCTGGCCCAGGATGGCCCGCGATACGATACCGATGGTTTCGCGAAATGCATCGCGGATGCGGAAGCCGATGCCAGCGCCGCGCCGGGGCTGCGAAGCTGCATTGGCGAGGCCTCGACGCAATGCATGGCGACGCCGGGCGGCGAGACCACCGTGGGCATGGTGGAATGCCTTGGCCATGAGGCGAAGGATTGGGACAAGCTGCTGAACGGCTATTACGAGCGGGCGCTGAAAGCCGCCAAGGCGGCGGATGCGGATCTGGCCGAGCTCGGCTCGGCCGCCGAGCCCGCGGCCCCGGCCCTGCAGCAGGCGCAGCGCCACTGGATCGCCTTCCGCGATTCCTCGTGCCGCTATGAGAGCCTGCGCTATCAGGGCGGGACGCTGGGCGGTCCGGCGGCGCAGGATTGCGTGCTGCGCCTGACGGCCGAACAGGCCCTGCGCCTGCGCGACATCGCGGAGGGGATGGAATGAAGCGCCTGGCCGGATGCGCCCTGGCCCTGCTGCTGGCGGCGCCATGCTTCGCCGGCGATGCCTCGGGCTTCGACCCCGCCGCCATCGACCGATGCCTTGGCGATGCCTCGACCCAGGGCGCGCGCGCCGATTGCGCCGGGACCGGCATGGAAGCCTGTCTCGACTATGCGCGCGGCAAATATACCGGCGACGACCCGGATTTCCCGATGGCCAACTGCCTCGACGCCTCGCATCAGGCCTGGGAGGCGAAGCTGACCGGGGTCTACGAGGCGGCGCTGAAGACGCAGGGGGAGAAGGGCGCCGATCCGCAGGAGAGCCTGCGCCAGGCCGAGCGCAGCTGGCTGCAGTTCCGCGAGGACCTGTGCAACCAGGCCCGGGACGCGGCGGCCGAGGGCAAGGGCGATCTGGCCCGCGCCCGCTGCATCCGGGACGAGACCGCCCGGCAGGTCGCGCTGCTCATGGCGCTGGGATCCGCCGAATGAGCCGGTCCCCGGAGCAGGGGCGCCCCGTCGCGGAACGCCCCGGCGGCGGCCTAGAACTTCATCACGTAGCTGATGCCGGCGACGACCGGATCGACCTCGACCTCGCCGATCTTGGCGCCGTTCAGCTCGACATCGGCATTGATGTCGATCCAGCGCAGGTCGGCGCGGATCGCCGCCCGGTCGTTGATCCAGTAATCGGCACCGGCATGGGCGGCCAGGCCCCAGCTGTTCTTGACCCGCAGGTCGGAACCGGCCAGCGGCCCCCTGGCGTCGCCGTCCCAGAAGCCGGTGAAGTTCACCCCCAGGCCGACGAAGGGCTTGAATTGCGGCGTCGCGTCGAAATGGTATTGCAGCGAGACGACCGGCGGCAGGTGCTTCACCGTGCCGATCTCGGTGCCGTTCGACCGGATCGAGTGCTTGAAGGGCAGGGCGCCCAGCACCTCGATGCCGATATTGTCGCGGATGAAATATTCGAAGGTGATGCTGGGACGGGTGCTGTCGCCGATGCTGGTCGGATAGGCGCCGCCGGCGAGGTCGCCGTTGTCGGATTTGGGATTCACATGCGCGATCCCGAAGCCAAGCGTCCATTCCCCTTGCGATTGCGCCAGCGCGGGCGAGGCCAGCGCGGCGAGCGCCGCGGCGAGGGCAAGCTTCTGTCTCATGGCGATCCTCTCTTCTTGTCGCATGCCCGCTCATGCCGCCCCGGGCGCGGATGCGGCGTTGATCTGGATCAAGAATTTCCCGCCCGGGCCGTGCCTGCGTCAAACTGGCGCAAGGCCCCGGCGCCCCGACCGAAAGGATGACGCGATGAAACTCGGCACCTCGGCCCTGCCGTCTTCGGAGGCCTTCCGCGCCAATCGCGCGGCGCATCTCGCCATGCTGGACACCGTGCGCGAGGCGGCGCTGGCCGCCGCGGCCGGGGGCGGCGCCCGGGCCGTCGAGCGTCATGTGGCGCGCGGCAAGATGCCGCCGCGCGAACGGGTGGCGAACCTGCTCGATCCCGGCTCGCCCTTCCTGGAGATCGGCGCCACGGCGGCGCATGGCATGTATGACGGCGCCGCGCCCTGCGCGGGCGTGATCGCCGGCATCGGCCGGGTGCATGGGCAAGAGGTGATGGTGGTGGCCAACGACGCCACGGTCAAGGGCGGCACCTATTACCCGATGACGGTGAAAAAGCACCTGCGCGCGCAGGAGATCGCCGAGGAATGCCAGCTGCCCTGCGTCTACCTGGTCGATTCCGGTGGCGCCAACCTGCCCAACCAGGACGAGGTCTTTCCCGACCGCGACCATTTCGGCCGCATCTTCTACAACCAGGCGCGGATGTCGGCCAAGGGCATCGCGCAGATCGCCGTGGTCATGGGCAGCTGCACGGCGGGCGGCGCCTATGTCCCGGCCATGTCCGACGTGACGATCATCGTCCGCAACCAGGGCACGATCTTCCTCGCCGGCCCGCCGCTGGTCCGGGCCGCGACGGGCGAGGTGGTCTCGGCCGAGGACCTGGGCGGTGGCGACGTGCACACCCGCCTGTCCGGCGTTGCCGACTACCTGGCCGAGGACGATGCCCATGCCCTCGCCCTGGCCCGGCGCAGCATCGGCAATCTGAACCGCCGGCTGCCCCAGACCGTGCAATGGCAATCGCCCGAGCCCCCGGCCCACGACCCCGAGGAGATCCTGGGCGTCGTCCCTGCCGACCTCAAGATCCCCTACGACATCCGCGAGGTGATCGCCCGCGTCGTGGACGGCTCGCGCTTCGACGAGTTCAAGCCCCGCTTCGGCGAGACGCTGGTGACCGGCTTCGCGCATCTGGAAGGCTGCCCCATCGGCATCGTCGCCAATAACGGCGTGATCTTCTCGGAAGCCGCGCAGAAGGGCGCGCATTTCATCGAGCTCTGCTCGATGCGGGGCATCCCGCTGGTCTTCCTGCAGAACGTCACCGGCTTCATGGTCGGCCGCAAATACGAGAACGAGGGCATCGCCCGGCACGGCGCCAAGATGGTGACGGCGGTGGCGACCACCTCGGTTCCCAAGATCACCATGCTGGTCGGCGGCAGCTTCGGCGCCGGCAATTACGGCATGGCCGGCCGCGCCTACGGGCCGCGCTTTCTCTGGACCTGGCCCAATTCCCGCATCTCGGTGATGGGCGGCGAGCAGGCGGCCGGCGTACTCGCCACCGTGCGCCGCGAGGGCATCGAACGCCAGGGCGGCACATGGAGCGCCGAGGAAGAGGCCGAGTTCAAGCGCCCCACCATCGAGATGTTCGAGCGCCAGTCGCACCCGCTCTATGCCTCGGCGCGGCTCTGGGACGACGGCATCATCGACCCGCGCAAGACCCGCGACATCCTCGCCCTCAGCCTGCGCGCCAGCCTCAACGCCCCGATCGAGCCGACCCGCTTCGGCATCTTCCGGATGTGACGGCCATGGACCGGCCCCGCCTCACCACCCTGCAGGGCGACATCACCCGGCTCGCCATGGACGCCATCGTCAACGCCGCCAATCGCAGCCTGCTGGGCGGCGGCGGGGTGGACGGCGCCATCCACCGCGCCGCCGGGCCCGAACTGCTCGACGAATGCCGCAGCATCGGCGGCTGCCCGACCGGCGAGGCCCGCATCACCCGCGGCTACGCCCTGCCGGCCCGCTACGTGATCCATGCCGTCGGCCCGGTCTGGCGGGGCGGCGGGGCGGAGGAGGACGCGCTGCTCGCCAGCGCCTATCGCCACAGCCTGCTCCTCGCCCAGGCCCATGACCTCGCCCGCATCGCCTTCCCGGCGATCTCGACCGGTATCTACGGCTTCCCGGCCGACCGCGCCGCCCGCATCGCCGTGGCCACCATACTCGGCCACGGCGCCGGCCTCGAAGTCACGCTGGTCGGCTTCGACGCCGCCAGCCACGCCACGCTCCGCCGGGCGGTGGACGAGGCCCGCCGATGATTTCTCCGTTTCCCAAATACTCCACGGGGGTCCGGGGGTGTGAAACCCCCGGCGCCGCCCGCGCCACGAGGAGCCGCCCATGTTCCAGAAGATCCTGATCGCCAACCGCGGCGAGATCGCCTGCCGGGTCATCGACACCGCCCGCAAGCTGGGCGTGCGGACCGTCGCGGTCTATTCCGAGGCCGACCGCGGCGCGCGCCACGTCGCCATGGCCGACGAGGCCGTTCCCATCGGCGGCCCGGCGCCCCGGGACAGCTACCTGCGCGGCGACGTCATCATCCAGGCCGCGCGCGAGACCGGCGCGCAGGCCATCCATCCCGGCTATGGCTTCCTCAGCGAGAACCCGGATTTCGTCGATGCGGTGAATGCGGCGGGTCTGGTCTTCATCGGCCCCTCGGCGCAGGCGATCCGCAAGATGGGCCTTAAGGACGCGGCCAAGGCGCTGATGGCCGAGGCCGGCGTGCCGGTCGTGCCGGGCTATCACGGCAAGAACCAGGAGGCCGAGCACCTCCAGGCCCAGGCCGACGCGATCGGCTATCCGGTGCTGATCAAGGCTGTGGCCGGCGGCGGCGGCAAGGGCATGCGGCTGGTCGAGCGCGCGCGGGATTTCCCCGCCGCGCTGCAATCCGCGCAGGGCGAGGCCGCCACCGCCTTCGGCAACCCGGCGGTTCTGATCGAGAAATACATCCGGCAGCCGCGCCATATCGAGGTGCAGGTCTTCGGCGACGGGACCCGCGCGTTGCACCTGTTCGAACGCGACTGTTCGCTGCAACGCCGCCACCAGAAGGTGATCGAGGAAGCCCCGGCCCCCGGCATGACGCCCGAGATGCGGGCCGCCATGGGCGCGGCCGCCACCCGCGCCGCCGAGGCCATCGGCTATGCCGGCGCCGGCACCGTCGAATTCATCGTCGACGGCAGCCAGGGCCTGCGCCCCGACGGCTTCTGGTTCATGGAGATGAACACCCGCCTGCAGGTCGAGCATCCGGTGACCGAACTGATCACCGGCGTCGATCTGGTCGAATGGCAGCTGCGCGTCGCCAGCGGCGAGCCCCTGCCGGCGCGGCAGGAGGATCTGACCATCACCGGCCATGCCTTCGAGGCCCGGCTCTATGCCGAGGACGTGCCCGCGGGTTTCCTGCCCGCCACCGGAACCCTTGCGCATCTGCGCTTTCCCGACCATGCCCGGATCGAGACCGGGGTGCGGCCCGGCGACACCATCTCGCCCTGGTATGATCCGATGATCGCCAAGATCGTCACCCATGGCGCGACGCGCGCCATCGCGCTGCGGGCGCTGGAATCGGCGCTGGTCGATACCGAGGTGGCGGGCTCGGTCACCAATGTCGATTTCCTCATCGCGCTGACCCGGCACGAGGGTTTCGGCAAGGGCGAGGTCGATACCGGCCTGATCGCCCGCGACCTTCAGGCGCTGGTCGCGGCCGCCGAGCCCGATCCGCGGGCGAAGGCGCTGGCGGTCCTCGGCCTTGCCGGGCTCGACGATCCCCGGATCCGCGGCGGCATCACCCTCTGGCAGCCGCTGCGCCGCACCATCGCCTGGGAGGGCGGCGAGGCGGTGCTGGAGGTGCTCGGCCCCGGCGCCGCCCGCGTGACGCTGGAGGGCAGCACGCATGAGATCGGCTATGAAGGGGGGCGCTGGTGGGTCGACGGCAGCCCGCGCCGCTCGCGCATCGTCAACCATGCGGCGGGAACCAGCGTCTTCGGCGGCCGCTCGCTGACGCTCGCCCCCCTCGACCCGCTGGCCCGCGGCGGCGAGGAGGCGGGCGGCGGCATGACCCTTTCGCCCATGCCCGGCCTCGTCAAGGCGATCTTCGTCGAGCCGGGGCAGCAGGTGGCGGCGGGCGAGCCTCTGGCGATCCTCGAGGCGATGAAGATGGAGCATACGCTGACCGCCGCCCGCGCGGGCAAGGTGGCCGAGGTGCTTGCGGCCGCCGGCGATCAGGTCGAGGCCGGCGCCGCCCTGATCCGGCTGGAGGAGGAAGAAGACGCATGATCCTGCATCACGTCCCCGGCTCGCGCTCGATGCGCGTGCTCTGGCTGATCGAGGAACTGGGGCTCGATTGCGAATTGCGGCTCTGGTCGCTGACCGATGGCGGCCTGCGCAGCCCCGAATTCCGCGCCCTTTCGCCGGCCGGCCGCATCCCGGCGCTGGAGGTGGACGGCCGCGCCATCTTCGAATCCGGCGCCATCCTGCAATACCTGACCGAGCGCGAGGGCAGGCTGGCCCCGAAACCCGGCGAGCCCGAGCGTGCCGATTTCCTGGAATGGGTGCATTTCGCCGAGACGCAGGCGAATATCCTGCAGGCCCTGAACATCCACCATATTTTCCTGCGGCCCGAAAGCGCGCGCTCGATCCCGCTGATGCGCCTCGACACGAAACGGCTGGCCGTGACCGCCCGGGCGCTGGACGATCATCTGGCGGGGCGCGAGACGCTGCTCTCCGGGTTTTCCGCCGCCGATTGCATGCTGGGCTTCAATATCGAGGCGCTGTTTCGCTTCCTGCCCGCCGCCGACCACCCGGCGCTGGCGGCCTATCGCGACCGCATGACGGCGCGCCCCGCCTATCGCCGCGCCGCCACCCGTGCCGGGGGCGACGCGATCTATGACCGCGATTTCTACGAGGTACCCGATGTCCCGGGTTGAGATCTTCGAAGTCGGCCCGCGCGACGGGCTGCAGAACGAAAAGCGCCCGATCCCGGCGGCGGAAAAGATCGCGCTGGTCGACCTGCTGTCGCAGGCCGGCTTCCGGCGCATCGAGGTCACCAGCTTCGTGCCGCCGAAATGGGTGCCGCAGATGGCTGATGCGGCCGAGGTCATGGCCGGCATCGCCCGCCGGCCCGGCATCCGCTACGCGGTGCTGACCCCGAACCTGCGCGGCTACGAGGCGGCGCGCGCGGCCGGCGCCGACGAGGTGGCGATCTTCGCCTCGGCCTCGGAAGGCTTCTCGCGCGCCAACCTGAACGCCAGCATCGCCGAAAGCCTGGAACGCTTCGCCCCGGTGGCCGAGGCGGCGCGGGCCGACGGCATTCCGCTGCGCGGTTATGTCTCTGTGGTGACGGATTGCCCCTTCGACGGGCCGGTGCCGCCCGCGAATGTCGCCCGCGTCGCGGCCGCCTTGCGCGACATGGGCTGCTACGAGGTCAGCCTGGGCGACACCATCGGCCAGGGCCGGCCCGAGACCATCGACGCCATGCTCTCCGCCGTGCTGCAGGAACTGCCGTCCGAACGCCTGGCCGGCCATTACCACGACACCGCCGGCCGGGCGCTGGAGAATATCGACGCGAGCCTGGCGCGCGGGCTGCGGGTCTTCGACGCCGCTGTGGGGGGGCTGGGCGGCTGCCCCTATGCGCCGGGCGCCGCCGGCAATGTCGCGACGGAAAAGGTCGCCGCGCATCTGGTCGCGCAGGGCCACGACACCGGGCTCGACCTCGCGGTGGTCGACGAGGCCGCCGCCATGGCGCGCGCGATGAGAGGAGGAGCATGATGGAGACGATCCGCATCGACACCGACGCCCGCGGCGTGGCGCATCTGTGGCTGGCGCGCGCGGACAAGCACAATGCGCTGTCGGCGCAGATGATCCGCGAATTGACCGAAGCCGCCCGGGCGCTCGGCGCCGATCCGGCGGTGCGCGTCGTGGTGCTGGCGGCCGAGGGCAAGAGCTTCTGCGCCGGCGGCGATCTGGGCTGGATGCAGGAGCAGATGCGCGCCGATGCCGAGACCCGCCGGGCCGGCGCCCGCGAGCTCGCCATGATGCTGAACGCGCTGAACACCCTGCCGAAACCGCTGATCGGCCGGGTGCAGGGCAACGCCTTCGGCGGCGGCATCGGCATGATCTCGGTCTGCGACCTGGCCGTGGCGGTGCCCGAGGCGCGCTTCGGCCTGACCGAGACGCGGCTCGGCCTGATCCCCGCCACCATCGGCCCCTATGTTCTGGCGCGGATGGGCGAGGACAAGGCGCGGCGCGTCTTCATGTCCGCCCGCCTCTTCGGCGCCGAGGAGGCGATGCGGCTGAACCTGCTGGCAAGCCTTGCCGCTGCCGAGGCGCTGGACGCGGCCGTCGAGGCCGAGGTGGTGCCCTATCTCTCCTGCGCTCCCGGTGCGGTGGCGGCGGCCAAGCGCCTGGCCCGCCGCCTCGGCCCCCCCGTCGGCGAGGCCGAGATCGAGGCCAGCATCCAGGCCCTGGTCGATGTCTGGGAAGGCGACGAGGCGCCCGAGGGCATCGCCGCCTTCTTCGACAGGCGCAAGCCGCGCTGGCAGTCCGGCTGAGGCGCCGGCCGGGGCAGCTTCACCGTTTTCCAAATACTCATTCCGGAAAGCGACCCGAGCCGGGGCGGCAATGTCGGGCCTGCAGATCGACGCCGCGCCGGCTGGCCCTGCCGCTTTCGAGTATTTGAAAACGGTGAAGACGGGCGCAGCGCGCTTTCCGCAGCCTTGCGCCTTTTGCATGTCTGGACTTCGCCGGACCCGGCTTGGCGGCATATGGTCGCATCTGTTAACGCTATCGGGCCTTTGCTTTCCCCACATGCCAGCCCGGAAGGTGCCGCCATGCCGCCGCAGCCGAATCTCAAGCTTGCCATTCTTGCCCTTGGTCTTGGCGCCTTCGCCATCGGAACATCGGAATTCGCCGCCATGGGGCTTCTGCCCTGGTATGCCGGCGATCTCGGCATCACCGAGCCGCAGGCGGGCCATGTGGTGTCCGCCTATGCGCTGGGCGTGGTGGTGGGCGCGCCGGTCACCTCGATCCTGGGCGCCCGGCTGCCGCGGCGGCGCTATCTGGCGGCGCTGATCGCGGTCTATGGCGCGATGAACCTGCTGGCGGCGGTGTTGCCGGGCTATGGTACGCTGGTCGGCACGCGCTTCCTGGCCGGGCTGCCGCATGGCGGCTTCCTGGGCGTGGCCATGCTGTTCGCCGCAGATGCCCTGCCCCGCGAGCAGCGTGCCAAGGGGGTGACTCAGGTGCTTCTGGGCCTGACCATCGCCAATATCGCCGGGGTGCCGCTGGCCGGCATCCTGGGGCAGGGCTTCGGCTGGCGCTGGGGCTTCGCGCTGCCGGGCGTGCTGGCGCTGCTGGCCGGCTGGCTGATCCTGCGGCTGGCGCCGCGGGTCGGCGCGCCGAAGGACGCGCGGCCGTTTGACGAGCTCAAGGCGCTGGGAAATCCGGCGGTGGTGCTGATCCTGCTGGTCGGGGCCATCGGCTTCGGCGGGCTGTTTGCGGTCTATTCCTATCTCTCGGCCGCGATCCTGGCGACGACGCAGCCGCCGGGCTGGGCGATTCCGGCCACGCTTTCGGCCTTCGGCATCGGCGGCACCCTGGGCAGCATCGTCGCGGCGCGGCTGACCATGCGCTATGGCAGCTGGGGCGCGGCGTTGCAGCTGATGCTGTTCATGGCGGCAGCGCAGGCTTTCGCGGCCTATGCGGTGGGCGACTGGGTGCTGATGCTGGCATCCTCGGTCGCGCTGGGGCTGGGCTCGGGTATGGTGGTGCCGCTGCAGACCCGGCTGATGGACGTGGCGGGCAGGGCGCAGAGCATGGCCGCCGCGATGAACCACGCCGCCTTCAACGCCGCCAATGCGCTGGGGCCCTGGCTGGCGGGCCTGGCGCTGTCGGCGGGCTGGGGCTGGCGTTCTTCGGGCGTGGTGGCGGTGGCGCTGTCAGCGGCGGGGCTGGTCGCCCTCGGCCTCGCCTGGCAGCAGGCCCGTCTCGCCGGGCACCAGCTGCAGGAGCGCCCGGCGCGAGTGTGAGGCGAATTCCCGCCGCCACGAGATGAAGAGCACATAGCTGGTGGCCAGGAACAGACCCAGCGGCCCCGCCAGCCAGCCGAGCGCCCCCAGCGCGAAATAGACGCAGCGCAGCCCCGAGTTGAAGCTTTTCGCCGCGGTGATGTTGATGTCGGCGGCCTGCATGGCCAGCGGCATGGCGCGCGGGTCCTCGGGCTCGTTCGGGACCGAGGCCATGATGATTGCGCAATAGCCGAACAGCCGGTGCGACCAGACGAAGCGCAACAGCGCGTTGGCCACGAAGAACAGCACCACGACGATCTTGATTTCCCATTTCAGCGCCGGGACATGGCCCAGGTCGAACTGGCGCGCCACTCCGGCAAGCTGGTCGGTATTGCCGATCAGCGCCAGCCCGCCGCCCACCGCGATCAGGCAGGCCGAGGCAAAGAAGGCGGTCCCCTCGCGCAGCGTCGTCAGGATATTGCTGTCGAAGATGCGCGGGTCGCGTGTGATGAATTGTCGCATCCACTCGCGGCGATAGGCCTTCATCAGCACCGAGACCGAGGGATGGCGGCGCGGCGGGCGCTCGGTGATCCAGCCGATGCCGAACCAGGCCAGGAAAAGCCAGAGCAATGCGGCGAGATCCGCCGGCGACAGGGGGCCCAGCACCAGGGGCGCGATCGGGGATGAGTTCGGATTCATGGCGCGGTTCTACCCCTGCGGTCTTGCTGTTGCCAGCCGGCGTTCCGGCGGCTATCCAATGGCCGGTTATCTTTGTCCCGGAGTATAATGATATGGCAGCACCCCACGCCATCCACGAGGAATTTCCGAACGATACGGCGCGCATTCACGAGCTGAAGGTCTCGGATACGCATTTCGCCCGCCTGCTGGCGGAATATGACGAGGTGAACGACCAGGTGGCGGGCGCCGAAAGCCGCCATACCCCGATGTCTGAAGAGGCGGAGACCGCCCTGCGCAAGCAGCGCGCCGCGCTGAAGGACGAGATCGCCCGCATGCTGGCCGGCGCCAGCGCCTGATGCCGGATCTGGCCGCGGGCCGTCAGGCGGCCGCGGCGCCATGAACGACGGGTGCGCGGCGGGTCCGCGCCCCCTTTCCGGCCCGCGGTTCCGGGCTTGAAAGCCGCAACGCGCATTCCTACCTGAAATCCTGCCGGACGGCCCTTGCGGCGCCGGCGGACCTGCCCGCCCGGATCGGGGGGCAAGCCTTTGTATCGCTTTGATGAAAGGATGCGAAATGCGCAACTTCGACCTGACTCCGCTTTATCGTGCTTCGGTCGGCTTCGACCGCATGGCCGATGTCATGGACCGTGCCCTCTCGGCCGATATCGCGAGCTATCCCCCCTACAATATCGAAAAGACCGGCGAGAACGCCTATCGCATCTCGATCGCCGTCGCCGGCTTCGCGGCCGACGACCTGAGCGTCGAGGTCAAGGACGGCGCCGTCATCGTCTCGGGCAAGAAGGCCGCCGAGGACGAAGGCCGCAGCTATCTGCATCGCGGCATCGCCACCCGTGCCTTCGAACGCCGCTTTACCCTGGCCGATCATGTCCGCGTCGAGGGCGCGAGCCATGAGGACGGCATGCTGAACATCGACCTGGTGCGCGAGATCCCCGAGGCGCTGAAGCCGCGCCGGATCGAGATCGCCAAGCCGGCGAAGGCGGTGGAAAAGCTGGACGCCTGAGCTTCGGTTTAAGGAGGCGGGGGCGCCGCCCCCGCACCCCCGGAGTATTTGAAAAACGGAGAAAGTCAGGGGGCGCCGGTTGCAGCGCCCCTTTTGTCATGCGCGCTGCCGGCCCCTTTTCAGGCGTCTTTCTCTGTTTCAAAAATACCTCGGGGTCCGGGGCGGAGCCCCGGCGCGGCGGGTGCCGCTAGAGCCTGCGGCGGGCGCGCAGCGCCGCGGTGATGGTGCCGTCGTCGAGATAGTCGAGCTCGCCGCCGATGGGCACGCCCTGCGCCAGGCCGGTGACGGCGACGCCGGTCTGGGCCAGCGCCTCGGCGATGTAATGCGCGGTGGTCTGGCCCTCGATGGTGGCTGAAAGGGCGAGGATGACCTCGGTGACGTTTTCCTCGGCGATGCGGGCGATCAGCTGCGGGATGCGCAGGTCCTCGGGGCCGATCTCGTCCAGAGCCGAAAGGCTGCCGCCCAGCACGTGATAGCGGCCGTGGAAGGCGCGGCCGCGTTCCAGGGCCCAGAGGTCGGCCACGTCGGTCACCACGCAGATCTCGCCGGTGGCGCGGGCCGGGTCCTCGCAGATCGGGCAGATGTCGGACTGGGTGATGTTGCCGCAGACCAGGCATTCGCGGGCGTTTTCCGCCACGCTGGCCATCAGCGCCGCCAGCTGCGCCATCTGTCCGGCGCGGCGGCGGATCAGTTGCAGCACGATGCGCCGCGCCGAGCGCGGCCCGAGCCCCGGCAGCCGCGCCATGGTGGCGATCAGCGTCTCGATCTCGTCGCCGGAGGCGGGCGGCATCGGTCAGAAGGGCATCTTCATGTCGGCCGGCAGGCCGAGTTCGCGGGTCAGGCGGGCCATTTCCTCGGCGGCCTTGTCCTGGGCGCGGCGCTGCGCGTCCTTGATCGCGGCCAGGATCAGGTCCTCGACCACCTCCTTGTCCTCGGCCTTGAAGATCGAGGGATCGATGTCGAGCGCCGTCAGTTCGCCCTTGGCCGTCGCGGTGGCCTTGACCAGCCCGGCCCCGGCCTCGCCGGTGACGGTCAGGCGCGCCAGCCCCGCCTGCATCTCGGCCATCTTGCCCTGCATCTGCTGGGCGGCTTCCATCATCTTGGACAGATCCATGTCGCCAAGGCCCTTGAACATCGCCTAATCCTCGTCCTCGAAAGGGTCCCATTCCTCGACCTCGGCCACCGGGCCTTCGGTCAGCTCATGCGGGGATGTATCCTCGCCCGCCGGTTTTTCAACCGCGGCCGGCATCGAGACAGGCCGGATCCGGGTGATCTTCGCGCCGGGGAAGGTGGCGAAGATCGCCTGCACCGTCGGGTTCTGCATGGCGCGGGCGCGGGCCGCGGCCTCGCGCGCGGCGCGCTGTTCGCTGACCGTCGGCTCGCCGGGTTCCGAGGTCACCGTCACCGCCCAGCGATGGCCGCCGGTCCAGCCGCGCAGCCGTTCCGCCAGCCGCTGCGCAAAGTCGCGCGGCGCGTCGTCGGTGGGCTGGAACTCGATCCGGCCCGGTGAATAGCGCACCAGGCGCAGGTGATCCTCGACATCCAGCAGCAGCTTCATGTCGCGCATGCGCCGGATCAGCTCCAGCACCGATTCGAAATCGGGAAAACCGGCCAGCGCGTCGGGCGAGACCGCCAGCGCCGCGGCGCTGCCGTCCTGGCGGACGGCGACCGGGGCGCGGGGGGCGGCGGCGCGGGGCGCATCTTGGCGCGCCTCGCCGCGCGTGGCGGGCGGCGCGGCGCTGCGGCTGAACGCGCCGGCCGCGGCGCTGGCCTGAACCTTGCGGATCAGCGCCTCGGGGTCGGGCAGGTCGGCGACATGGGTCAGACGGATGATCGCCATCTCGGCGGCCATCATCGCGTTCGGAGCCTGGCCCACCTCCTCGAGCGCCTTGAGCAGCATCTGCCACAGCCGGGTCAGCGCCCGCATCGGCACCTTTTCTGCAATCTGCTGGCCGCGGGCGCGTTCGTCGGGGCCGATGGTGGGGTCCTCCAGCGCCTCCGGGGTGATCTTCACGATCGAGACCCAATGCGTGATCTCGGCCAGGTCGCGCAGCACCGCCATCGGGTCGGCGCCATCGGCATATTGCGCCTGCAATTCGGCCAGCGCCTCGGCTGCCGCGCCGCGCAGGATCATGTCGAACAGGTCGAGCACCCGGCCACGGTCGGCCAGCCCCAGCATGGCGCGGACCTGCGCCGCCGTCGTCTCGCCCGCGCCGTGGCTGATGGCCTGGTCCAGAAGCGAGGTCGCGTCGCGGGCCGAGCCTTCGGCGGCGCGGGTGATCAGCGCCAGCGCGTCGTCGGTGATCTGCGCGCCTTCGGCCGAGGCGATACGGCGCAGCAGCGCGATCATCACCTCGGGCTCGATGCGGCGCAGGTCGAAGCGTTGGCAGCGCGACAGCACCGTCACCGGAACCTTGCGGATTTCCGTGGTGGCGAAGATGAATTTCACATGCGGCGGCGGTTCCTCCAGCGTCTTCAGAAGCGCGTTGAAGGCGCTGGTGGACAGCATGTGGACTTCGTCGATGATATAGATCTTGTAGCGCGCCGAGGCCGCGCGATAGTGAACCGATTCAATGATTTCCCGGATATCGTTCACACCGGTTCTAGATGCGGCGTCCATCTCCATCACGTCGACATGCCGGCCTTCGGAGATCGCCACGCAATGCTCGCAGACCCCGCAGGGCTCGGTCGTCGGGCCGCCCTGGCCGTCCGGGCCGGTGCAGTTCAGCCCCTTGGCGATGATGCGCGCGGTGGTGGTCTTGCCGGTGCCGCGGATGCCGGTCATCACGAAGGCTTGGGCGATGCGGTCCGCCGCGAAGGCGTTCTTCAGCGTGCGGACCATCGCGTCCTGGCCGACCAGATCGGCAAAGGTCTCGGGGCGGTATTTCCGCGCCAGCACTTGATAGGTCTGTTCTTCGCTCATGCACCGGCCTGTCGTGACCGGCGCAGATTAGCGGCCCGGCCCCTGGGCGGCAACCGCCCTCAGGCCGGTTGCCAGTCGAAGGCCAGCTCTTCGCGGAAGGCGAAGCGGGCGATATGGCTGTCGACGACGTGGCGCATATGCGCGGTGGTCTCCTCGGGGGCCTCCAGCCGGATCTCCAGCGCCTCGGGCGTGGCGGCCAGCGTCACGGTGCGGTCCTCGGGCATGGCGATGCGGCCGCGGCTCGGGTCGAACTCGACCTCGAACTTGTGCGCCCAGTGCTTGCAGAGCTGTTGCAGGTAGCGGCTGGCATTCGGCGTCGCCACGCGGCAGGCCGAAAGGATGACGGTCTGGGACATGGGCTTTCCTGTCTTGCGGGTCCGGCTGGCGGCGGCTGGCGGACATGAAAGGGGTCACGAATGGGTGAGCCTGCTCGGCCCGGACCCGGTGTCCCCCATATAACCCGGATGAAGCGACGTTCAATCCTGCTGGCCCTGCCTCTTCTGGCGATGCCGCGCCTGATGCGCGGCGCGCCCACCGCGGTGCTGGAGGCGGTGGACCTGCCGCAGCTGCGCGCCATCGCCGTCTGGCGCGACGGCGAGGAGGTGGCGGCGCGCGGCTTCGGCGGCTTCACCCCGGACAGGCCGACCAACATCAAGTCGGCCTCGAAATCCATCATCTCGGCCCTGGCCGGCATCGCCATCGCGCGCGGGCTGTTTTCCGGCACCGACCAGAGGGTGGCCGAACTGCTGCGCGCCGACCTGCCCGCCGATCCCGATCCGCGCCTCGCCCGGCTGACGCTGGGTCATCTTCTGTCGATGCAGGCGGGGCTGGAACGGCAGTCGGGGCCGAATTACGGGGCCTGGGTCAGCAGCCGCAACTGGGTGCGCGCGGCGCTGGCCGCGCCCTTCGTCGCCGATCCCGGGCAGGGGATGCTCTATTCCACCGCCTCGACGCATCTGGTCTCGGCCATGCTGGCGCGGGCCTCCGGGCGCTCGACCCTGGCGCTGGCGCGCGACTGGCTGGACATTCCCGGCTTTTCCATCACCGCCTGGGACCGCGACCCGCAGGGCATCCATCTGGGCGGCAACCAGATGGCGATGAGCACCCGCAGCCTGCTCTCCTTCGGCGCCGCCTATGCCGCGGGCGGGCAGGGGGTGATCCCGCCGGGCTGGATCGCGGAAAGCTGGCGGCCGCGCACCCGCTCGATCTTCAACGGCGAGGAATATGGCTATGGCTGGTTCATCAGCCGCATCGCCGGCCGGCCGGTGCGTTACGGCTGGGGCTATGGCGGGCAGATGATCTATGTCTTTCCGGGGACCGTGCCGGCCGCCATCGCCATGACCTCGGATCCCGACCAGCCCTCGGCGCGCTCGGGCTATCGCCGCGACCTGCACGCGCTGGCCGGCCAGCTGGTGGCGGCACTGTGATTCCTGCACGGCTTCTCTGTTTCAAAATACCCCGGGGGAGGCCCGCAGGGCCGGGGGCAGAGCCCCCTTCCGCCCACATCCGTCCCCCGTTGACCCGGCCAGCGGCCCGGCATATCTGCCCCTCATGGCACGCGCTCCGCTTCTGCAACTCACCGATATTTCCCTGACCTTCGGCGGCAATCCCGTCTTTGACGGGCTGGACCTGACCGTCCAGCAAGGCGACCGGCTGGCGCTGGTCGGCCGCAACGGCTCGGGCAAGTCGACGCTGATGAAGGTCATGGCCGGGCTGGTCGAGCCCGATGCCGGCCAGGTCATCACCCCCGCCGGCACCCGCGTCGGCTATATGGAGCAGGACCCGGACCTGTCGGCTTTCGCCACCCTGGGCGATTTCGCGCGCGCCGGCCTTGGCGATGCCGAGGGCTACCGCGTCGAGATGGCGGCCGAGGGGCTGAAATTCGACCCCGACCGCCCGGTCGCCACCGCCTCGGGCGGCGAGCGGCGGCGGGCGGCGCTGGCCCGGCTGCTGGCCGAGGCCCCGGAACTCATGCTGCTGGACGAGCCGACCAACCATCTCGACATCGAGGCGATCGGCTGGCTCGAGGAGCAGCTTGCGGCAACCAGGGCGGGTTTCGTGCTGATCTCGCACGACCGGGCCTTCCTGCGGGCGCTGACCCGGGCGACGCTGTGGATCGACCGCGGCGAGGTCCGCCGCCAGGACCGGGGCTTCGAACATTTCGAGGATTGGCGCGAAACCGTCTGGGCGGCCGAGGACGAGGCGCGCCACAAGCTCGACCGCAAGATCAAGGCCGAGGCCCGCTGGGCGGTCGAGGGCATCAGCGCCCGGCGCAAGCGCAACCAGGGCCGGGTCCGCGCCCTGGCCGCGCTGCGCGAGGAGCGCGCCGGCCAGATCCGCCGCCAGGGCACCGCGGCCATGGAACTGGACGCGGGGCCGCAATCCGGCAAGCGGGTGATCGACGCCAAGGGGATTTCCAAGTCCTTCGGCGAGCGGGTGATCCTGAAACCCTTCGACCTGCGGGTGCTGCGCGGCGACCGGGTGGCCTTCGTCGGCCCGAACGGCGTCGGCAAGACCACGCTGATCAAGATTCTGACCGGCGAGATCGCGCCCGATACCGGCACCGTCCAGCACGGCACCAATCTGGAAATCGCGGTCTTCGACCAGGCGCGCAGCGCCATAGACGAGACGGTGACGCTGTGGGACGCGCTGGCGGGCGATCCGACCATGCGGGTCTCGGGCCGGTCGGACCAGGTCATGGTGCGCGGCAATCCGCGCCATGTCGTCGCCTATCTCAAGGATTTCCTGTTCGACGAGGCACAGGCGCGGGCGCCGGTCGGCAGCCTCTCGGGCGGCGAGAAGGCGCGGCTCTTGCTGGCGCGGATCATGGCGAAACCCTCGAACCTGCTGGTTCTGGACGAGCCGACCAACGATCTGGACGTGGAAACGCTGGACCTCTTGCAGGACATCCTTGGCGATTACGACGGCACCGTGCTGCTGGTCAGCCACGACCGCGACTTCATCGACCGGGTGGCCACCACCACCGTGGCGATGGAGGGCGACGGCCGCGCCGTGATCTATCCCGGCGGCTGGTCGGACTATCGCGCGCAGCGGCCCGATACCGCGCCCGCGCCCGCGCCCGAGGCGGCGAAGCCGGCGGCGGCGGCCGCGGCAAGGTCCGCGCCGAAGCCCGCGGCCGAACGCGCCGGGCTGAGCTTTACCGAGAGGAAGCGGCTGGAGGCGCTGCCCGCGATCATCGAGCGGCTGGAGGCCGAGATCGGCAAGCTGACCGAATTCCTCGCCCAGCCCGACCTGTTCCAGACCGCCCCGGCGAAATTCGCCAAGGCCAGCGCAGGGCTGGCCGAGCGCCAGCAGGCGCTGGCCGCCGCGGAAGAGGAATGGCTGGAGCTGGCCGGCCGCGACGAGGGCTGAGCGGCTTCGCGCCGGCGGGTTTTCGGCGGCGCGGAGAACAAAGATAGTTTCGCCCCTTGCATTTCGGCCCGATGCGCGCCATGTAATGCTGGCTACGTTATTTCTTCCGCATCCTGTCTCCTTCCGGCTTCAGACTGTGTTACGATCTGACTAAGCCGGGTCGCCGCATGTCGCGGGCGACAAACCATGAAGGAGATATCACGATGGCCAACGGCACCGTGAAATGGTTCAACAGCACCAAAGGCTTCGGCTTCATCGCTCCGGCGAACGGCGGCAAGGATGTGTTCGTGCACATCTCGGCGCTCGAGCGGGCGAATATCCAGCATCTGGCCGACGGCCAGTCCGTGACCTTTGAAATCGAGACCGGCCGCGACGGCCGCCAGTCGGCGCGCGATCTGGCGCTGGCCTGATTTCGGCAAGCCGATTGCGACAAGGGGACCGGCCGATCCTGGCCGGGCCCATCCTGCGGAGGCTGGCATGGCACCCAAGGACAGACTGAAAGGGCTTTTCCGCGCGCCGGCGCCGCTGACCGCGATGGACCGGACGACCTCGGAAGCCCGGCAGATCATCAGCGAGCAGACCCGGCGCCGTGAGGAACTGACTGCCAGCCTGCGCGCCGCGCGGCTGGCCCGAGAGGCCTCGGACGCTGCCAAGGGCCCCGCTCCCACCGGCAAGCGCAAGAAGTAAGGCGCAGGCCAGGGCAGCCGTTTCGGCCCGCCCGCAATGTTTCCAGGATCGTGGTTCGTCCCCCCGACATCCTTCGCCCCTTGCGGGTCGCGGGTCGGGTGGGGCTGCCCAATAACACAAGAAAAGGCAAGACAATGGCAAGAACGCCCAACAGACGCGCGAACCGCAGGAAGATCACGCAAAGGCATCAGGACAAGCGCCGGCTGGCGATCATGTTCCTGAACAAGCAGAACGATGCCTCGGCGGTTGCCGAATGCGACCGCAAGGCAGCCGGGGCGCGATAGCCCCGAACCGCCGGGTTCCCGTCGCGCAACGGTCCGCGGGCCGAGAAGGGGCGAAGGGACTCGCCCGGCAGCGGATCACCCCGCGGCAGCCGAGCTGCCGGGGGCTTTGGCAGATCCGCAGCCACGAACTTTCCATCCGACCAGAACCTGGGAAAATCCTGCCGCCTTCATGGTGCCGGGCTGCCCCGGCGATAGGCCGCGGCCGGTTTTGGGCGTGATCGGGGCCAGCCCGCCGTTTTCCGTGACGCCGTGGTCCGGCAGGGAAAGGACGGATCAAGGTCAGGTCGATCCCGCCCATCTGTCGTTCCCGTCCAGGCTCCCGTCAGCCTGATGAACGGCCGGCGCAGGTCATGCCCACGACCGACAGCTACCAACAATTCGGCAGACAAGGCGGCCGGCATGAAGCAGCCGCCCCCTTCGATGCCGCGGACCGGCGGCGATATTGGTCGCCGAGGCTGACGATCCCCCCGACACCGACACCCGGTTCAGCGCGCTCGATGCGACCTGAAGGCGCTCTTTTTGCTGCGTTTTCGGGGGTGAGGCGATGGGATACCGGCTGCCGATATGAAGAAGGCCGCCCCTTTCGGGACGGCCCAATGCTTCGCCAAAGGCGGGGCTGCTTACATCATGCCGCCCATGCCGCCCATGTCGGGCATGCCGCCGGCCGGAGCCTTCGGCTCGGGCTTCTCGGCGATCATGGCTTCGGTGGTGATCAGCAGGCCGGCGACCGAGGCGGCGTCTTCCAGCGCGGTGCGCACGACTTTCGCCGGGTCGATCACGCCGAACTTGAACATGTCGCCATATTCTTCGGTCTGGGCGTTGAAGCCGAAGGCCTTGTCCGAGGATTCGCGCACCTTGCCGGCCACCACGGCGCCGTCCACGCCGGCGTTCTCGGCGATCTGGCGCATCGGGGCTTCCAGCGCGCGACGGATGATCGCAATGCCGGCCTCCTGGTCCGAGTTCGCGCCGGTCAGGCCTTCCAGGGCCTTGGCGCCCTGCACCAGGGCCACGCCGCCGCCGACCACGATGCCTTCCTGCACCGCCGCGCGGGTCGCGTTCAGCGCGTCGTCGACGCGGTCCTTGCGCTCCTTGACCTCGATCTCGGTCATGCCGCCGACGCGGATGACGGCGACGCCGCCGGCCAGTTTCGCGACACGCTCCTGCAGCTTCTCGCGGTCGTAGTCCGAGGTGGTCTCCTCGATCTGCTGGCGGATCTGCGACACGCGGGCCTCGATCTCGGCCTTCTCACCGGCACCGTCGACGATGGTGGTGTTGTCCTTGTTGATCGAGATCTTCTTGGCGCGGCCGAGCATGTCGATGGTGACGTTTTCCAGCTTCATGCCCAGGTCTTCCGAGATCACCTGGCCGCCGGTCAGGATCGCGATGTCCTGCAGCATGGCCTTGCGGCGGTCGCCGAAGCCCGGAGCCTTGACGGCGGCGATCTTCAACCCGCCGCGCAGCTTGTTGACGACCAGCGTGGCCAGCGCCTCGCCCTCGACGTCCTCGGCCACGATCAGCAGCGGCTTCTGCGACTGGATCACCGATTCCAGCAGCGGGACCATCGGCTGCAGCGACGACAGCTTCTTCTCGTGCAGCAGGATGTAGGCATCCTCCAGCTCGGCGATCATCTTGTCGGCATTGGTCACGAAATAGGGCGAGAGGTAGCCGCGGTCGAACTGCATGCCTTCGACGACCTCGACCTCGGTCTCCATGCCCTTGTTCTCTTCGACGGTGATCACACCCTCGTTGCCGACGCGCTGCATGGCTTCGGCGATCTGCTGGCCGATGAAGCTTTCGCCGTTGGCCGAGATGGTGCCGACCTGGGCGACTTCCGAGCTGTCGTTGACCGGACGGGCGGCGGCCTTGATGGCCTCGACCACTTTCGCGGTGGCAACGTCGATGCCGCGCTTCAGGTCCATCGGGTTCATGCCGGCGGCGACCGCCTTCATGCCCTCTTTCACGATGGCCTGGGCCAGCACGGTGGCGGTGGTGGTGCCGTCGCCGGCCTCGTCATTGGTGCGCGAAGCGACTTCGCGGACCATCTGGGCGCCCATGTTCTCGAACTTGTCCGAGAGCTCGAT
Source organism: Paracoccus sp. J39 (assembly GCF_000518925.1). NCBI lineage: Bacteria > Pseudomonadati > Pseudomonadota > Alphaproteobacteria > Rhodobacterales > Paracoccaceae > Paracoccus > Paracoccus sp. J39. The sequence continues at coordinate 168,179 of NZ_JAEN01000004.1, forward strand.
CTCCTTGGCGACCGAGACGCCGTCCTTGGTGATGCGCGGCGCGCCGAAGGACTTGTCGATCACCACGTTGCGGCCTTTCGGGCCCAGCGTCACCTTGACCGCATCGGCCAGGATGTTCACGCCCTTCAGCATGCGGTCGCGGGCGTCGGTGTTGAACTTGACTTCTTTCGCAGCCATTTGAATCGCTCCTTGAATGGGTTATCTGGAAGGGACGATCAGGCGATGATGCCCAGGATGTCGCTTTCCTTCATGATCAGCAGCTCTTCGCCGTCGATCGTGACCTCGGTGCCCGACCATTTGCCGAAGAGCACCCGGTCGCCGGCCTTGACCGCGGGCGCGATCAGCTCGCCCGAATCCTTGCGCGCGCCTTCGCCGGCGGCGATGATCTCGCCCTCGGCGGGTTTCTCTTTCGCGCTGTCGGGGATGATCAGGCCGCCCTTGGTCTTTTCGTCCGACTGGACGCGACGGACCAGAACGCGGTCATGCAGCGGTTTGAAAGCCATTGTAGAACACTCCGGTGTTTCAGGTTGCAGTGTTGCAGCTGTTGGCACTCGGCTCCGGTGAGTGCCAATGACGCCCATCTAGGCGCGTGCGCGCGGGCTGTCAACGGTCCGCGATCGGGAAATTTCATCGCGAAATCCGCTTGACGCGCTTTCTGCGCCGCGGCTAGGCCGAAGGGGAAGCAGCGCGGGCGGAACTGATGGTGGAACGGCGTCTGAAGGCCCTTGTCATTGCCGAGGCGGCGAACCCCGAATGGGTCTCGGTCCCGCTGGTCGGCTGGTCGCTGGCCCATGCGCTGCGCGCGGTGGCCGATGTCCATATCGTCACCCAGGTCCGCAACCGCGAGGCGATCCTGCGCGCCGGCCTGGTCGAGGGGCGCGACTTCACCGCCATCGACAGCGAGAAGCTGGCCGCGCCGATGTGGCGGCTGGCCGAGCGGCTCAGCATGGGCAAGGGCGTGGGCTGGACCATGAAGACCGCGGTCTCGACCCTGGGCTACGGCTATTTCGAGCGGCTGGTCTGGCGCGCCTTCGGCGAGCGGATCCGCGCCGGCGCATATGACGTCGTGCATCGGGTGACGCCGCTGACGCCCACAGCGAACAGCCGCATCGCGCCGCTCTGCGCCCGCGCCGGCGTGCCTTTCGTGCTGGGACCGCTGAACGGCGGCGTCCCCTGGCCCCGGGGCTTCGACAGCGAGCGGCGGCGGGAAAAGGAATGGCTGTCCTATGTGCGCGGCGCCTACAAGGCGCTGCCGGGCAGGGGGGCGATGCTGCGCCATGCCGCGGCGATCATCTGCGGCTCGATGCACACCCTGGGCGAGATCCCGGCGCGATACCGCCACAAGACCGTCTGGCTGCCCGAGAACGCCATCGATCCCGCGCGCTTCAGCCTGACCGCGCCCCAGCCCGGGACCCTGCCGCTGCGCGGCTGCTTCATCGGCCGCCTCGTGCCCTACAAGGGGGCCGACATGGCGGTCGAGGCGGCGCTGCCGCTGCTGCGCGCCGGGCAGCTGACGCTGGATATCGTCGGCGACGGGCCGCAGGGCGACAGCCTGCGCGCGATGGTGGCGCGCGAGGGGGTGGAGCAGGCGGTCCGGTTCCACGGCTGGCTGCCGCACGAGCAGGTGCAGGGCGTCGCGTCGCAGGCGCAGTTGTTGGTCTTTCCCTCGGTGCGGGAATTCGGCGGCGGGGTGGTGCTGGAGGCGATGGCGCTCGGCGTGGTGCCGGTGGTCGCGGATTACGCCGGGCCGGGCGAGCTGGTCGATCAGGCGACCGGCTTTCGCATTCCCATGGGCAGCCGGGCCGAGCTGGTGGCGGGACTGCGCGCGCGGCTCGAGGCCATCGCCGCCGATCCGGCGGTGCTGCCGGGGATGGCGGCGGCGGCGCAGGCCCGCGTCATGCGCGATTTCACCTGGTCCGCCAAGGCCGCGCAGGTCGAGCGCATCTGGCGCGCGGTGGCCGCCGGGGCGCCGCCGCCGCAGGAACTGCCGCTGCCCGGCTAGGCTGGCGCCGCCAGCGCGCCCGTGCCATGCTGCCCGCCACATGTCGATGCTGCTGGAACCGAACCGATGCGCCTCAAGCCGATCCTGACCGCCCTGCTTGCCGCCGCCGCCCTGGCCCTGCCCGCGGCGGCGCAGGACTGCGTGGGGCAGAACCTCTTCGAGCGCATGACGCCGGAACGGCGGGCCGAGCTGGACGCCGCGGCCGAGGGCGTGCCCTATCGCCACGGCCTGTTCTGGCGCGCCGAGAAGGGCGACCGGCGGGTCACGCTGCTGGGCACCTATCACTTCGCCGATCCGCGCCATGACCTGACCATGCGGCATTTCGGCCCCGAGATCGACGCGGCCGCCCTGCTGCTGGTCGAGGCCGGCCCCGAGGAAGAGGCGCGGCTGGCCGAGGCCATGACCTCGGACCCGTCCCTGCTGGTCGATCCCGAGGGGCCGACCCTGCCCGAGCGGCTGACGGAGGCGGAATGGAAATCGCTTGCCGCGGCGCTCGAGGCGCGGGGCCTGCCCGCGGTCATCGCCAGCCGGCTGCGGCCCTGGTATGTGGCGGTGATGCTGGGCGTCTCGCCCTGCATGATGCGGGTGATCGAGGAAAAGGGCGATCCCGGCGGCCTGGATCACCTTCTGGTCGGGCGGGCCGAGGCCGCCGGCGTGCCGGTCCGGGCGCTGGAGCCCTGGGACACGGTCTTCACCCTTTTCGAGGGCATGACCCCCAAGGAGGAAGAGGACATGATCCGCGCCGCCATGCCCGCCGCGCAATATGCCGACGATTACGCGGTGACGCTGGCGGATACCTATTTCGCCGGCGACAGCTGGAAGATCTGGGAATTCGGCCGCTTCGACGCCTATGACCATTCCGGGCTGACCCGGGCCGAGATCGACGGGCAGATGCGGCTGGCGCAGGAAAAGCTGATGGACCAGCGGAACGAAAGCTGGATCGAACCCATTGAACAGGCAGCGGCCGAGGCGGCCGGGCAGGGCAAGGCCGTGGTCGTCGGCTTCGGCGCGCTGCACCTGCCGGGCGAGCATGGCGTGCTGCGATTGCTGGAAAACAGGGGCTGGACCATCAGCCCGATCACGGTGGAGGGGAAAGGCGATGGCGGATGAGCTCTGGCGCGAGGAACGCGAATTCTGGCTGGCGGGCGTGGCCGAGGCGGCGCGCAAGCTGGACGGGTCCTGCCTGATGGCCTTTGCGCCCACAGGCATCCTGAATCGCGCCGCGGCCGTCGCCGCCCTGCAATCCGCCCCGCGCTGGCAAGAGGTGACCATGGCCGAGCGCGCCAGCATCGAGACCGACGAGGTCTGCGTGCTGGCCTATCACGCCACCGCCCGCCGCGCCGGGGCCGAGACCTATCGCGCGCTCTGCACCACGACCTGGATCCGCCGCGCCGGCGACTGGCGCATCCTTCAGCACCAGCAGACCCGGGTCTGATGCTGCAGGACCTGCGCAGGCATCTGCGCTTCCTGCTCAGCTTCGCGCTTGGCCTGGCGGCCGGGCTGGCCTTCTACCGGCTGCAGGCCGTGGACCGGCTGCTGATCTTCTCGGTGCTGTTCTGCGCTGCCTATCTGGCGCTGACCGGGCTGCTGATGCGCGGCATCGGCGCCGAGGAGCTGCGCCGGCAGGCCGACCGCGACGACGAGGGCATGGTGCTGATCGTGCCGCTGGCGGGCGGCGCGGTGGCGATCAGCCTGGCCGCCATCCTGCTGACGATCCGCGACCCTCATGCCGGGATCGCGCTGCGCCCGGTGCTGGCCCTGGCCTCGGTGCCGCTGGGCTGGGCGATGATCCACACCGTCATGGCCTTCCACTATGCCAGCCTGTGGTATGCGCGCGGGCCGGACGGGACCGAGGCGCGGGGACTGGGCTTTCCCGGCCTTGTCCATGGCGGCGGGGATGCGGGGATCTGGGATTTCCTCTATTACAGCTTCACGCTGGGCATGGCGGCCCAGACCGCCGACGTGACGGCGCAGAGCACGCGGATGCGGCGGGTGACGCTGTTCCATTCCGCCTTCTCGTTCTTCTACAACACGGTGCTGCTGGCGCTGGCGGTGAACGCGGCGGTCTCGCTGGGTTGATAGACATTGCCGGGCCGCGCCCCTATAACGCCGGCGAATTTTCCGCCCAAGCTTCAGGGGATCCCCATGATCAAGGTTTTCGGCCACAAGGCCCCCGACACCGATTCGACCGGCTCGCCCATCATCTGGGCCTGGTATCTGTCCGAGGTGCGCAAGACCCCGGCCAAACCCGTGCTGCAGGGCGAGCCGAACACCGAAGCCGCCTGGATGCTGGCGAAATGGGGCCTCGACAAGCCCGAGATCATCGCGGATGTGGCGCCGGGCGAGCAATGCGTGGTGGTGGACACCAACAACCCCGCCGAGCTGCCCGATTCGCTGGCCGAGGCCGATGTGATCGAGATCATCGACCACCATCTGCTGGCCGGCGGTATCAAGACCCGCCTGCCGATCAACATCACCATCCGGCCGCTGGCCTGCACCGCGACGATCATGCACGACCTGATCGGCGACGAGGACCTGGCCCGCGCGCCCCGCGCCGTCAAGGGCGCCATGCTGACCTGCATCCTGTCGGACACGCTGGAATTCCGCAGCCCGACCACCACCCCGCATGACCGCTTCGTGGCCGAGAAGCTGGCGAAGGACCTGGGCGTCTCGATCCCCGACTATGCCGCCGAGATGTTCGCGGCCAAGTCCGACGTCTCGGCCTTTACCGAGGAGGCGCTGCTGCGCATGGACAGCAAGGAATACGCGCTCGGCGGCAAGCAGCTGCGCGTCTCGGTGCTGGAGACCACGGCGCCGCAGGTCCTGCTGGACCGCAAGGACGCGCTGATCGCCGCCATGCCCGCCGTGGCCGCCGCCGACGGCGCCGACGAGGTGCTGCTGTTCATCGTCGACATCCTGAACGAGGAAGCCACACTGCTGGTGCCGAACGACTTCGTGAAGCAGGTCGCCGAGAAAAGCTTCAACGCTGCCGTCTCGGGCGACACGGTGGTGCTGCCCGGCATCATGTCGCGCAAGAAGCAGATCATCCCGGCGCTGGCCGTCTGACCCGAAGGGCCCTTCCATGACGCAGATCATCCGCGCGCTCGACGAGATCGCGCTGAACTACGACGTGCTGTTCTGTGACCTCTGGGGTTGCCTGCACAACGGCGTTGCGGCCTTTCCCGCCGCCGTCGCCGCGCTGCAGGGCTTCCGCGCGAATGGCGGGCGGGTGGTGCTGCTGACCAATGCGCCGCGGCCGCAGAAATACGTGGCCGCGCAGCTCGACCGCATGGGCGTGCCGCGCGATGCCTGGGACGCCATCGTCAGCTCGGGCGACGCGGCGCAGGATGCGATGTTCGCCGGTGCCGTCGGCCGCCGTGTCTGGGCCATCGCCCAGCCCAAGGACGAGGGCTTCTTTGCCGATATCCCCGAGGAATGGCGTGACGCCCCGCCGATCGCCCGCGTGCCTCTGGAAGAGGCCGAGGGCATCGTCTGCTGCGGGTTGTTCGACGACCTGACCGAAGTGCCCGAGGATTACCGCGGCCGGCTGATGCTGGCGCGCGAACGCGGGCTGAAGCTGCTTTGCGCCAATCCCGATGTGGTGGTGGACATGGGCGAAAAGCGGCTTTACTGCGCCGGGGCGCTGGCCGAGCTTTACGAGGATCTGGGCGGCACGTCGCTTTATTTCGGCAAGCCGCATCCGCCGATCTACGACCTGGCGCGCCGCCGGCTGGGGCTGGAGGACAATGCCCGCATCCTGGCCATCGGCGACGGCATCGCCACCGACATCGCCGGCGCCGCGGGCGAGGGGCTGGATGCGCTGTTCGTGACCGGGGGCCTCGGCTTCGACCAGTTCGGCCCGGATGTCGAGAATCCCGACCCGGCCCGGCTTGCCGAATGGCTGGCGCTGCGCTCGCAGGATCCGGCCTACAGCATCGGCCGGCTGCGCTGAACGGTTCGGTAACAATCAGTCTTTCGGGCTGGCCACTGTGTTATTTTGTTGCGCGACGGTGTTTTTGCTGCTATGCAGCATGGAGCCACTCATCGGGAGCACTGAATGATGCTGGACAACCTGCCGCGCGGCACGATCGTCATCGAGGATCTCGAGGTCGGGATGATGCGCTACCTGCAGAAGGTAGTGACCGACGAGGATATCGAGATGTTCGCCAAGGTCTCGACCGACCGCAATCCGGTGCATCTGGACGAGGCCTATGCGCAGGACACCATCTTCGAGGGCCGCATCGCCCATGGCATGCTGACGGCCGGGCTGATCTCGGCGGTGATCGGCGAGCAGCTGCCCGGCCATGGCACGGTCTATCTGGGCCAGACGCTGAAATTCATGGCCCCGGTGCGGCCGGGTGATCTGGTGCGCGCCGAGGTCACGGTCGAGGCGATCGACCATACAAAGCGCCGCGTGACCCTTGCAACCCGCTGCCTTGTCGGTGATACGGTCGTCCTGAAAGGTGAGGCCGTCGTCCTGGCGCCAAGCCGTAAATTCGACTGACAGGGCCGGCCTTCGGCCCATCGGGGGCCCGATTGCGCATCCATCACGACTGGAAAGCTCTGCCGCTCGATGCCCGCGGGGCCACCGTCGCCATGGGCAATTTCGACGGCGTCCATCTTGGCCATCGCTCGGTGATCGACGCGGCGCGGGCCGCCTGCGACGCGCCCCTGGGCGTCATCACCTTCGAGCCGCATCCGCGCGAGTTCTTCGCGCCCGAAGGCCCCGCCTTCCGGCTGATGAACGCGGAATCGCGGGCGAACCGGCTGGCGCGGCTGGGCGTGGACCATCTTTACGAACTGCCCTTCGACGCGGTGCTGGCCGGGCTTTCGCCCGAGGGCTTCGCGCGCGAGGTGCTGGTCGACGGGCTGGGCGTGCGCCATATCACCGTGGGCGCGGATTTCTGCTTCGGCCGCAAGCGTTCCGGCAATGCGCAGGTCCTGGCGCGGCTGGGGCGCGAGCTGGGATTCGGCGTCACCGTCGCGCCGCTGGTCGGCAATGGCGAGGTGGAATACAGCTCGACCGCGATCCGCAAGGCGCTGGCCGAGGGCCGCACCCGCGAGGCCGAGCGCATGCTGGGCCATTGGCACCGCATCGACGGCGAGGTGCTGCACGGCGACAAGCGCGGCCGCGACCTGGGCTATCCGACCGCGAACATGGCGGTGGAGGGGCTGCACCTGCCGGCACTGGGCATCTATGCCGTCCTGGTCGATGTGCTGACCGGGCCGGACCGCGGCAGCTATAAGGGCGTGGCCAGCCTCGGCGTGCGGCCGATGTTCGGCGAGAACCGGCCCAATCTGGAAGTGCATATCTTCGATTTCGCCGCCGATCTCTATGGTCAGCACCTTTCGGTGGCGCTGGTCGAATATCTGCGCCCCGAGGCGAAGTTCGACGGCCTGCCGGCGCTGATCGCGCAGATGGACCGCGACAGCGCCCAGGCGCGCGAGATCCTGGCGACCCGCTGATGCGCCCCCGGTTCTGGGAGCTGCCGCTGGCCAGCCTCGACCAGCAGGAATGGGAGGCGCTTTGCGACGGCTGCGGCAAGTGCTGCCTCAACAAGATCGAATACGAGGATACCGGCGAGCTGGCCTTTACCCGCGTCGCCTGCCGGTTGCTCGACGGCCAGTCCTGCCAATGCATGAGCTATGCCAACCGCCATGATTTCGTCCCCGATTGCGTGGTCCTGACCCCGAAGAAGCTCAAGGATATCGCCTGGTGGCTGCCTTCGACCTGCGCCTACAGGTTGCGTGCCGAGGGCAAGCCGCTCTACGACTGGCACTACCTGATTTCGGGGGATCGCGAATCGGTGCACCGCGCCGGCGCCTCGGTGCGCGGCTGGACCGTCAGCGAGCTTACGGTGACCGAGGACGACTGGGACGAGTATATCATCGAGGATCTGGCATGAACTTTGCCTCGGACAATGCGGGGGGCGTGCATCCCCGCATCATGGCGGCGCTGGCGGCCGCAAATGAAGGCCATCTGCCCTCCTATGGCGGCGACAGCGTCACCCGCGCGGCGCAGGACCGCGTGCGCGAGCTGTTCGACGCGCCCGAGGCGGCGGTGCATTTCGTGCCCACCGGCACCGCGGCCAATGCGCTGGCGCTGTCGCTGCTCTCGCCCGGCAGGGGCAAGATCTTCTGCCATGCCGACGCGCATGTGCAGACCAGCGAGGCCGGGGCGCCGGAATTCTTCACCGCCGGCGCGAAGCTGGTCCCGGTGCCCGGCACCGGCGGCAAGATCACCCCCGAGGCGCTGGCCGAGGCGCTGCACGTCCACGGCCGCGACGCCGTCCATGTCGGGCGCAACGCGGCGCTGACCCTGACCAACGCCACCGAATGGGGCACGGTCTACGGCCCGGACGAGGTCGCGGCGCTGGCGGGGCTGGCGCGCGAACACGGGCTGGGCGTGCATATGGACGGGGCGCGCTTCGCCAATGCACTGGCCAGCCTCGACGTCTCGCCCGCCGACCTGACCTGGCGGGCGGGGGTCGACATCCTGTCGCTGGGCGGCACCAAGAACGGCTGCATGGGCGTCGAGACGGTGGTGATCTTCGATCCGGCGCTTTCCGAGGAGTTCGCGTTCCGCCGCAAGCGCGCCGGGGCGCTGATCTCGAAGCACCGCTTCCTTTCGGCGCAGGTCCTGGCCTGGCTTGAGGGTGAGCTGTGGCTGCAGCTGGCGCGACATGCCAATGCCATGGCGCATGAGCTGGCGCTGGGTCTGGCGCGGCTGCCGGGGGTGCGCATCGATCAGCGCGTCGAATCGAACGCGGTCTTTGCCACCATCCCGCGCGAATTGCATGGCCGGGCCTGCGCCAGCGGCATCTGCTATCACCTCTGGCCGCATACCCAGGATGCCGAGGGCGAGGAGCCGGTCTCGATCCGGCTGGTCTGCGGCTGGGACACGCGGCTGGACGACGTGACCGCGGCCCTGCGGGCGCTGGCCTAGAGCAGCGCCGCCTTCAGCAGCGCCAGCGCGTGCTCGACCGTGGCGGCGCGCACCGCGGCGCGGCCGCGCGGGCCGAATTCCACCGTTTCCGTCCGCACGCCGCCCGCATCGGCAAGGCCGAAGCAGACCCGGCCCTCGGGCTTGTGTTCCGACCCGCCCGGCCCGGCAATGCCGGTGACGGCGACCGCGACGCCGGCCTGCGAGCGCGCCAGCGCGCCTTGGGCCATCTCGGCGGCGATCTCCTCGCTGACCGCGCCATGCGCCTCCAGCGTCTCGGGGCGGATGCCCAGCATCTCGATCTTGGCGGCGTTGGAATAGGTGACGAAGCCCCGGTCCACCGCATCCGACGAGCCCGGCACATCGGTCAGCCGCCCGGCGATCAGCCCGCCGGTGCAGCTTTCCGCCGTGGCGATCATCACCCCGCGCTTGCGTGCCAGATCAAGGATTTCCGCGGGATCGGTCACGACAGCATCGGCTCCAGCAGCGCATGGTAAAGCCCGGCCAGCATGACCGAGACCAGCCCGGCGAACAACCCGGCCCAAAGGTCGTCCAGCATCACCCCCGCCGCGCCGCCGCGCCGGTCGGCCCGGCCCACCAGCCAGGGTTTCCAGATGTCGAAGAGCCGGAACAGCAGGAAGGGCGCGACGAAACCGGGCCAGGCATCCAGGATCGAAACGCCGTGCCGCGCCAGCGGGATCACCGTGAAGCTCATGGCCAGCCATTGGCCCGCGACCTCATCGATGACGATCCAGGACGGATCCTTGTCGGCGCTGCCCTCCAGCACCCGCGGCACCGCCCAGAAGCCCAAGAGCACCGCCAGCACCACGCCCGCCGGCACCAGCCAGGGGCTGAGCCATTCATGGGCCGCCACCCCCAGCGCCACGGCCGCTGCCGAGCCCCAGGTGCCCGGCGCGGGGCGCAGGTGGCCGATGCCGAAGAAGCTCGCGATCATCCGTTCCATCGTCATCCCCCGACCAGCGTGGCGGTGGCGATGGCGGCGATGCCTTCCTCGCGCCCGGTAAAGCCCAGCCGTTCCGAAGTGGTGGCCTTGACGCTGACCCGGTCGGGCTCGACGCCGATGATTTCGGACAGGCGCAGCGCCATGGCGCCGGCATGCGGGCCGACCTTGGGCCGCTCGCAGATCAGCGTCACGTCGGCATTCGAGATCTCATAGCCCATCTGCCGGGCCAGCATCGCGGCGTGGCGCAGGAAGATGTGGCTTTCCGCGCCCTTCCATTGCGGGTCCGAGGGCGGGAAATGCCGGCCGATATCGCCCTGCGCCAGCGCGCCATAAAGCGCGTCGGTCAGGGCATGCATCCCCACATCGGCATCGGAATGGCCCAAGAGCGCCTTGTCATGGGGGATCTTCACCCCGCAAAGCCAGACATGGTCGCCTTCGGTAAAGGCGTGCACGTCGAAACCGTTGCCAAGCCGGATGTCCATCGCGTCCCCCAGGATACGCTCGGCCCGGGCGAAATCGCCGGGCCAGGTCAGTTTCAGATTGTCCTCGTCGCCCGGCGTCACGGCGACGGGCAGGCCGGCGCGGATCGCCAGTTCCACGTCATCCGCCGCGCCCCCGGGATGGGCGCGATGCGCGGCCAGGATGGCGTCCAGCGCGAAACCCTGCGGGGTCTGGGCGCGAAACAGCCCCTCGCGGCTGGCGGTGGCGGCGACGCGCCCGTCCTCGGCCCGCCAGAGCGCATCGGTGACCGGCAGGGCGGGGGCGGCGGCGGGGCTGCCCGCCTCCAGCGCCTCGATGACGCCGGCGATCACGCGGGGCGAGACCAGCGGCCGGGCGCCGTCATGGATCAGCACATGGGTGACGCCGCTGCCCTCCAGGCTCTCCAGCGCCGCGCGCACGCTGTCGCTGCGCGTGGCGCCGCCCGCGACCAGCACGACCGGGCCGGCAAGCTCGGCCACGCCGCGCGCCATGTCCTCGGGCGCCAGCGTCACCACGATGCGCGGGAAGCCGGCAAAGGCGGCGATGCTGCGCTCCAGCACGGTTTGCCCGGCAAGGGGGCGCCATTGCTTGGGCGGGCCGTCTCCGGCGCGGGTGCCGCGGCCGGCGGCGGTGATGATGGCGGCATATGTGGCGGGTATCGTCATGGCCGCCAGATTTAGGTCAGCCGCCGCCCCGAGGCAATCGCCGCAAGGCAGGCGTTTCGTCGCGGCCAAAAGACGCAGCCGGCAGTAGCCCATGGCGCGGCTTCTGCGTATAAGGACGCGAGCCTGCCATTCTGCCAAGGACCCCTGCCATGACCGACCCCGCCATCGCCGACCTTTCCAAGGATGCCGCCGCCCGTGCCGCCGTGGCGCTGGTCGAGCCGGGGATGCGGCTGGGCCTGGGCACCGGCTCGACCGCCGCGATCTTCGTGCGCCGCCTCGCGCAGCGGGTCAGGGAGGAAGGCTTCGAGCTGCGCTGCGCCGCGACCTCGAAGGCGACGGCCGAACTGGCGGGTGCGCTGGGGCTGAAGGTCGAGGAGCTGGACGATATCGGCTGGCTGGACCTGACCATCGACGGCGCCGACGAGGTGGACCCGGACCTGAACCTGATCAAGGGCGGCGGGGCGGCGCATCTGCGCGAAAAGATCGTCGCCACCGCTTCGGACCGCATGGTGGTCATCGCCGACCAGGGCAAGGTGGTGGACCGGCTGGGCGCCTTTCACCTGCCGGTCGAGGTGATTCCCTTCGGCTGGCAGGCCACGAAGACGCTGATCCAGCGGGCGCTGGACCGGCTGGACCTGACCCGGCGCCCGATCCTGCTGCGCAAGCGCGGCGAGCAGACGCTGCTGACCGACGAGGGCAACCTGATCCTGGACCTGGCGCTGGAATCCATCCCGGACGCCGAGGAACTGGCGGCCGAGCTGTCCTCCATCGCCGGGGTGGTTGAACACGGGCTTTTCCTGAATATCTGCGAGCTTGCGATCATCGGCTGCCCGGACGGCTCGGTGGTGGAACTGCGGCGCGAGGACATGGCATGAAATTCGACTACGACCTTTTCGTCATCGGCGGCGGCTCGGGCGGGGTGCGCGCGGCGCGGATCGCGGCCAGCGAATACGGCGCCCGCGTCGGCCTGGCCGAGGAAAGCCGCATGGGCGGCACCTGCGTCATCCGCGGCTGCGTGCCCAAGAAGCTGATGATCTTCGCCTCGCAGGCCGGGGCGGCCGCGGCCGAATCGCGCGGCTATGGCTGGCAGGGCGCCAGCGAGGGCCGCTTCGACTGGGCCGAGTTCCACGGCAAGCTCGGGCGCGAGCTCGACCGGCTGGAGGGCGCCTATACCTCGGGGCTGGTCAATGCCGGGGTCGATGTGCATATCCAGCGCGCCCGGCTGCACGACGCCCATACGGTCGAGCTGGCGGACGGCCAGCGCCTGACGGCCAAGCATATCCTGATCGCGGTCGGCGGCCGGCCGCAGCGCCCCGACATTCCGGGCAAGGAGCTGGGGCTGATCTCGGACGACCTGTTCACGATGGAAGATCTGCCGGGCCGGATGCTGGTGGTGGGCGGCGGCTTCATCGCCTGCGAATTCGCCACCATCCTGCAGGGCCTCGGCTGCGCCACCGCGCTGGCCTATCGCGGCGATGCGGTGCTGCGCGGCTTCGATGCCGAGATGCGCCGCCATGTCACCGAGCAGCTGCGCGCCATCGGCGTCGATGTGCGGCTGAACACCAATCCGGTGCGGCTGGACCGCGAGGGGGCGGCCATCCGCGCCACCTTCGAGGACGACAGCAGCGAGATCTTCGACGCGGTGATGTTTGCCACCGGCCGCGCGCCCTATACCAAGGGGCTGGGGCTCGAGGAGGCGGGCGTCCGGCTGGGCCGCAAGGGCGAGGTCCTGGTGGACGAATGGTCGCAAAGCTCGGTGCCGTCGATCTATGCCGTCGGCGACGTGACCGACCGGGTGAACCTGACCCCGGTGGCGATCCGCGAGGGGCACAGTTTCGCCGACACGGTCTTCGGCGCCCGGCCCCGCAAGGTCGATCACCGGCTGGTGGCGGGGGCGGTCTATACCCGCCCGCATGAGCTGGCGACCATCGGCCTGACCGAGGAGGAGGCCGAGGCCTGCGGTCCCGCCGACATCTATGTCGCCAGCTTCCGGCCCATGCGCTCGCTTTTCGCCGGCTCGGATGCGCGGGCGGTGATGAAGCTGGTGGTGGATGCCGCAACCGACAAGGTGCTGGGCTGCCACATCTTCGGTCCCGAGGCGGGCGAGATGATCCAGATGGTCGCGGTGCCGATGGGCATGGGCGCCACCAAGGCCGATTTCGACGCCGCCATCGCCGTGCATCCGACCCTGGCCGAAGAGCTTGTGACCATGCGCAGGCCCACCCGCCGGGTCGGGGCGGCAAATCTGGACAAACCCGTCGCATCGGCTTGATTTTCCGGCCGAAGCCACCAGTTTCAACCACACGGACGTAAAGCGAGGCACGAGATTTATGGCAGGACAAGGCCCCTGGGGCGGCGGCGGAGATGATGGCAAGGGCGGCAGAGAGCCGCCGCAGGGGGGCGGCCAGCGTCCCTGGGGCGGGCCGGGGGGCGGCAAGGACGACCGTCCGCAGGGGCCGCGCCGGGGCGACCAGATCCCCGAGATCGAGGAACTGGTGCGCAAGGGCCAGGACCGTCTGCGGGTGCTGATGGGCGGCAAGGGGCCGGGCGGCGGCAATCGCGGCGGCGGTCCGCGCCGTCCGCAGGGCCCGCAATTCCAGATGAACCGCGGCACCTGGGGCATCGCGGCGCTTGCCGTGGTGGCGCTTTGGGCCTTTTCCAGCTTCTACACCGTCAAGCCCGAGGAACGCGCGGTCGAGCTGCTGTTCGGCAAGCCCGTCGGCACCGGCGAGCCGGGCCTCAACTTCGCGCCCTGGCCGGTCGTCACCGCCGAGGTGGTGCAGGTCTCGGGCGAACGGACCACGGAAATCGGCACCGGCCGCGCCGGGCCGATGGATTCGGGGCTGATGCTGACCCGCGACCAGAACATCGTGGACATGGCCTATCAGGTGGTCTGGAACATCTCGGACCCCGAGAAATTCCTGTTCAACCTCGCCGATCCCGAGGACACGATCCGCGCGGTTTCGGAATCGGCCATGCGCGACATCGTGGCGCGGTCCGAACTGGCGCCGATCCTGAACCGTGACCGTGGTGCCATCGCCGACGACCTCAAGCTGGCGGTGCAGAACACGCTGAACGCCTATGAGGCGGGGATCAACGTGCTGCGCGTCAACCTGGACCGCGCCGACCCCCCGCGCGAGGTGATCGACAGCTTCCGCGAGGTGCAGGCCGCCCAGCAGGAACGCGACCGGCTGGAGAAAGAGGCCGACGCCTATGCGAACCGCGTGCTGGCCAGCGCCCGGGGCGAGGCCGCCGCCGTGATCGAACGCGCCGAGGCCTATCGCGCCGAGGCGGTGAACACCGCCGAGGGCGAGGCCGCGCGCTTCAACTCGGTCTATGACGAATATGTGAAGGCGCCGGAGGTGACGCGCCGGCGGATGTATCTGGAAACGATGGAGAAGGTTCTGGGCGGGGTGAACAAGGTCATCCTCGACGGCGAGGCGGGGCCGGGCGTGGTGCCCTATCTGCCGCTGGATCAGTTGCGCAGCGGGGCGCCGGCTTCCGGCAACCGCAATACGGGCAACGCCAATTCGGGCAACACCAGCGGGGGGAACCAGTGATGAACCGTGCAATCTCGCTTCTGGCGCTGCCCTTCCTGGTCGTGGTGGCGGTCCTGGTCATCTCCTCGCTCTATATCGTCGATGTGCGTGAAAAGGCGCTCGTCCTGCGCTTCGGCGAAGTGGTCGACGTGCGCGAGGAGCCGGGCCTGGGCGTCAAGGTGCCCTTCCTCGACAATGTGGTGAAATACGACGCCCGCATCCTCGGCCTGCCGACCCCGCCGATGGAGGTCACGCCGCTGGACGACCGCCGTCTGGTGGTCGATGCCTTCGCGCGCTGGCAGATCACCGACGTGGTGCAGTTCCGCCGCGCGGTGGGTGCGGGCGGCATCGAATTCGCGCAGCGCCGGCTTGAGCCGATCGTGACCAATGCGATCCGGCAGGTGCTGGGCTCGGTGCCCTCGACCACGGTGCTGTCGGACGACCGGACGCCGCTGATGAATCGCATCCGCGACCTGTCGCGCGACGATGCCCGCGACCTGGGCATCCGCGTCATCGACGTGCGCCTGACCCGCACCGACCTGCCCGAGCAGAACCTGACCGCGACCTATGCCCGGATGCGTGCCGAGCGCGAGCGCGAGGCCGCCGACGAGATCGCCCGCGGTGGCGAGGCCGCGCAGCGCGTCCGCGCCGCCGCCGACCGCACCGTGGTCGAGCTGACCTCCGAGGCGCGGAAGCGCGCCGAGGTGGTGCGCGGCGAAGCCGATGCCCGCCGCAACGCCATCTACGCCGATGCCTTCGGCCGCGACCCCGAGTTCTTTGCCTTCACCCGCTCGATGACCTCCTATGAGCGGGCGCTGCGGGGCGAGAACAGCTCGCTGGTGATCCAGCCGCAGGGCGAGTTCTTCGACTACCTGCGCAACGACGGGGCCGACCGGGCCAATCCGGTGCCGGTGCCCCGGCCGGCCTCGACCCCCGCCGCGGACGAGGACGAAGCCGAGGCCGAGAGCTCGGGCGCGATCGCACCCGGCGAGGCCGTCGCCCCGACCGAGACCAATCGCGAGGGCGAGCCGCTGGGCGCCGGTGCCGGCGTGACGCTGACGCCGCTGCCGGAATCGCTGGCCGCGCCGCCGCAGGAGGATCCCGTGGTGCCTCCGGCGCCGCTTCCGGCGGATTGATCCGGACGCCGGCGCCGACGGAAGCCCGGCCGCAACAGGAAAGGCGGGACGCATCTGCGCCCCGCCTTTTTCCATGTTCCGCCGTTCTTGCGCCGGGGGCCGGTCAGGCCCCGGTCACTCCAGGCCGATCAGCTTGCTGTCCTGCCGCTGCTCTTCTTCGGCAAGCTCGCGCTGCCATTCCCGCCAGATCGAGACCAGCAGCGCCATCAGCACCGGGCCGACGAACAGCCCGACGATGCCCATGGTCTTGACCCCGCCGATCAGGCCGAAAAAGGTCGGCAGGAACGGCAGCTTGACCGGGCCGCCGACCAGAACCGGGCGGATGGTCTTGTCCACCACGAACAGCTCGCAGGTGCCCCAGACGAACAGCGCCGCCCCCTCGACGGGCGAGCCGCTGGCCACCAGATAGGCCGAGACCAGGGTGAAGGACAGCGGCGCGCCGCCCGGGATCAGCGCCATGAAGCCGGTGATCACCCCGAAGGTCACCGGCGAGGGCACGCCGGCCAGCCAATAGGCCACGCCCAGGATCACCCCCTCGCCGATGGCGATCAGGGTCATGCCCGTCACGGTCGAGCTGATCGTCGCGGGCACGACGCGCGACAGCCTGCTCCAGCGGTCGGGCAGGATGCGGCGGCCGACCTGGTCGATCTGCGCCACGATCTTGTCGCCGTCGCGATACAGCACGAACAGGGTAATCAGCATGAACAGCAAGGTCAGCGCCAGATGGAAGGCCAGCGTCCCCGCCGTCACCGCGCCGCGATAGATCGCCCCGATATTCGAGCCGCTGACCAGCTGCACGATCTCGCTGATGCCGCCGGGCCGGCCGATATAGGTCTGCCAGTTCTCGTCCAGCCAGTCGCCGACCTGCGGCAGCTCGACCATCCAGCCCGGCGTCGGCGCGCCCGAGCTGTTGACCACGATCGCCCAGTTGATCCAGTCGCGCAGCTCGCGGAAGGCATAGATCAGCGCCATGGCGATGGGGATCAGCAGGAAGCAGACCAGCACCAGCACCAGCACCGTCGCCGCCCCGGTGCGGCCCAGGTTCAGCTGGCGGGCGGCGCGCTCGCGCAGGGGCCAGCTGGCCAGCGCGATCACCATGGCCGCCAGCACCGGCACCAGGAAGCCGTGGAAGAAATAGATCGAGGCCGCCACGATGGCCAGCAGCAGCCAGCGCGCGGCCGAGATATTGGTCAGAAGCGGCGGCCGGTGCAGGCGCAGGCCGACCTGTTTCGGGCTTTGCCGCGAGGCGGCGGGATCGTTCAGTTCTGTCGCGGTCGTGGGTTTCGGCATTTCGCCCGTCGTCATGGTCCCGGTCCTGACTGCGGGCGGGTAGCGCCCGCCCTGCGGCAACGAGATAACATCTCGCCCCCGGCTGCAAGACGCAATGCCGCGCCGCAGCCGGCCGGTTCCGGATTTCGCGGCTCACGATCTTGTGGGCAGGCCGTGACAGCCGCCGCGCCGCGCGCTAGTCTGGCGCCACCAAGGGGAGTCCCGGCAAGGGGCTGAGAGACCGCTGGCCTCGATCGACCCGACGACGGGCGGCGCGGTGACCCTTCGAACCTGATCCGGATCATGCCGGCGAAGGGATGGGAAGGATGCGCCTGTCTTTTGCCGGCCTCACCGCGAGGCCGAACTGCAACCCGGTCTCGCCCCAAGCCATGAGGGCCCCGATGACCGAGAGCTTTTTCGAAACCCTGCGCCGGGAATGCGCCGCGGACTGGACCGCCGCCGTCGAGCACCGCTTCGTACGCGAGCTGTTCGCCGGCAGCATCGCGGATGCGGCGATGGCGCGCTACCTGGTGCAGGATCACCGCTTTCTCGACGCCTTCCTGACGCTTCTGGGCGCGGCCATCGCCTCGGCCGACCGCTTCGAATCGCGGCTGCGCTTCGGGCGTTTCGCCGGCATGGTCTCGGGCGAGGAGAACGACTATTTCCTGCGCGCCTTCGCGGCGCTCGGCGTGGACGAGGCGGATCGCGCCGCCACCCCCGACAGCGCGCCCACCGCGGGGTTCCAGGCGCTGATGCGCGAGGCGGCGGCGACGCGCAGCTATCCCG
Organism: Paracoccus sp. J39; assembly: GCF_000518925.1. Taxonomy (NCBI): domain Bacteria; kingdom Pseudomonadati; phylum Pseudomonadota; class Alphaproteobacteria; order Rhodobacterales; family Paracoccaceae; genus Paracoccus; species Paracoccus sp. J39. Next base: position 185,963 of record NZ_JAEN01000004.1, read on the forward strand.
CCGTGCTGGCGGTGTTGAACGTGGCCGAGGGGCTTTACCTCGATTGGGCCAGCCGCGCGCCGCAGCCGCTGCCCGAGCGTTTCGTCCATGCCGAATGGATCACGCTGCACGATAATGCCTTCTTCCGGGATTTCGTCGGCTTCCTGCGCGAGGAGTTCGACCGGGCCGGGCCCGGAGCGGCGGATCAGGCGCGCGACTTCTTCCGGCGCGCCGTCACGCTGGAACGGGCGTTTTTCGACGAGGTCTACGCGGCCTGACGGTCAATCCTCGACGATCTCGATCTCGGGCGGGCTGCCGGGCGGCCCGTTCGCGCGATAGTCCAGCACGATGCGCGGCAGCGCGGCCGGCGCCAGCCGCTCGCCGGTATGGCGCATCTCGGGCAGGCTCCACCAGCGGAATTCGCGGATGGCGCCGGCCTCGGGCGCGTTCCGGATCACCGGCACGAAATCCTGGGTCTCGATCAGGAAATAGTCCTCGGACTGCCGCCAGCGTCGCTGCCGCAGCGTCATCGCGACGCGGCGGCGCCAGACCAGCGGGCCAAGCGCGGGCAGGGCGAAGCCCAGTTCCTCGGCCAGTTCGCGGCGCAGGGTCTGCTCGGCGGTCTCGCCGGGCTCGGCGCCGCCGCCGGGGGTGATCCACCAGTCGCCGGTGCCGTAATCGACGCGCATCAGCAGCACCCGGTCGTCCGGGGTCAGCAGGATGGCGCGCATGGCCTGCCTGTCGATGATCCGCATCTTCGGCCGCCAAAGGAAAGGCCCCGGCCGCGGGTCGCGTTCCGGGGCCTGGACCAGTCGGGACGAGGGCTTATTCGTCGTCGCTCTCGGGCACGTCGGCGATGTCGTCCAGCGACATGTCGCCGTCATCGTCGTCGTCCAGCAGATCGTCGTCCAGATCGCCGGTATCGGCGTCGTCGTCCAGATCCTCGTCATCGACCAGATCGGTCTGGTCTTCTTCCCGCGCCGCGGTCTTTTCCGAGATCAGCGAGCGCGAGCGGCCGTTGGTCAGGCTTTCCAGCGTGAATTCTGCGCCGCAGGCGGGGCAGGTCATCGGGTCGTTTCTCAGGTCGTAGAAGCGCGTGGCGCAATGGGGGCAAAGGCGTTTCGTGCCCCATTCCTCTTTGGGCATGGTATTCTCTTTTTCTGCCGCGTTCAGGTAAATCCGCTGTCCCCTGCCATAGCCGCGCGGGGCTGTCAAAGCCTTTTCCCCTTGCGGGCGGGTGGCGGTGCAGGGGAAAGATGGGGCAACAGGCGGACCATCGCAAGATGCGGGACATGATGGACAGGATTCTGGTCGGAGGCGACATTCCGGTGACGCTGCGGCGCTCGGCCCGGGCGCGGCGCATGACGCTGCGCGTGGCGCGGGCGGGGGGCGAGGTGGTGCTGACCCTGCCCAGCCGCACCAGCCTTTCGGACGGCCGCGCCTTTGCCGAGTCGCGGGCCGAGTGGCTGCGCCGCACCCGGGCCGAAATGCCGGCGCTGCAGCTTGCCGAGCATGGCGCGCTGCTGCCGGTCGAGGGCCGGCTGCGCCGCATCACTCCGGCAGGCACGCGCCGGGTCGAGCTGACCGACGAGGCGCTGCTGGTGCCGCAGGCCCGGCCGGCCGGCGTGGTGGTCGAGGCCTGGCTGAAGCATCTGGCGCAGGCCCGGCTGGTCGCGGCCTGCGACCGCTACGCGGCGGCGCTGGGGCGCGGCTTCCGGGCGCTGGCGCTGCGCGACACGCGCTCGCGCTGGGGCAGCTGCACCCATGACGGACGGCTGATGTTCTCGTGGCGCCTCGCCATGGCGCCGCCCGAGGTGCTGGACTATGTCGCGGCGCATGAGGTGGCGCATCTGGCGCATATGGACCATTCGCCGGCCTTCTGGGCCGCGACCGGGCGGCTGATGCCGGATTACGCGCGCCACCGCGCCTGGCTGCGCAGGCACGGCCATGAGCTGCTGGCCTGGCGGTTCCGCCTCTGACGTGCGGACTTGACGGCGCCCGGTTTTGTGATCACAGCTGGCGCATGACTGCTTCGCGTTCCTCGGAAAGTTCCGCCCATGAGCGGCTTTATCGCAACCTGCGCCAGCGCATCATGCTGGGCGAACTGCCGCCCGGCCTGGCCCTGACCCTGCGCGGCATCGCCGCCGAGCATCGCGTCTCGATGACCCCGGCGCGCGAGGCGGTGCGGCGCCTGGTGGCCGAGGGGGCGCTGTCGCTCTCCTCCTCGGGGCGGATCACCACGCCGGAGCTTTCGGTCGAGCGCATCGAGGAACTGGCGGCGCTGCGCGGGCTGATCGAGCCGGAACTGGCCGCCCGCGCCCTGCCGCGCGCCCACCAGGCGCTGATCGAGCGCATGGCGGTGATCAACGCCGCCATCGGCGAGGCGGCGGAAAGCCATGACGCGATCGGCTATATCCGCACCAACCTGGAATTCCACCGGCTGCTCTACCTGCGCGCCCAGGCGCCGGCGATGCTGGCCATCGTCGAGACGGTCTGGCTGCAGCTCGGCCCGACCATGCGCGCGCTCTACGGCCGGGTCAAGCGCAACGAGCCGCCGCGCCATCACCGCATGATCCTGGCCTCGCTGCGCGCCGGGGACGAGCCGGGGTTGCGGCTGGCGGTCCGGGCCGACGTGACCCACGGCCTGCGCCACCTGGGCACGGCCTGAACCCGGCGCGGCCATTTCTTCGTTGCAGAAATCCCCGAATCCGGCAGCGCGGGCGGGCGCGGCCAGCGCCGGATCAGACCTCCTCGATCCGCAGCTCGACCGGCTCGCCGGCGATGACGCCGGTGCGGGGCAGGGCCTCGATGGCGTGGTCGATGGCCTCGGGGGTGGTCTTGTGGGTGACGATCAGCACCGGCGCGATGCCCTCGCTGTGGGAATGGCCGTATTGCCGCATGCGGTCGATCGAGATGCCGCTGTCGCCCAGCACCGAGGCCACCTTGGCCAGCGCCCCCGGCTTGTCGGTCAGCTGCAGGCGGATGTAATAGGCCGCCGGCACTGCCGTTCGCGCCGGTTGCGGGCTGGCCAGCGTCTCGGCCGGCTGGCCGAAGCTCGGCATCCTGACGCCGCGCGCGATCTCGACCACGTCGGACATCACCGCGCTGGCGGTCGGACCCTCGCCGGCGCCGGCGCCGCGCAGCACGATCTGGCCGACCGCATCGCCCTCGATCACCACCATGTTGGTGCCGCCCTGCAATTGCCCCAAGGGGCTGTCGGCGGGAACGAGGCAGGGCGACATGCGCTGCTCCAGCCCGCGCCCGGTCATCTGGGCCACCCCCAGCAGCTTGATGCGATAGCCCATGTCGGCGGCGCGGCGGATGTCGTCGATGCTGACCCGCTCGATGCCCTCGATCTCGACCGCGTCGAAGCTGGGGCGGGTGCCGAAGGCGATGGCGGCCAGGATGGCCAGCTTGTGGCTGGCGTCGATGCCGCCCACGTCCAGCGTCGGGTCGGCCTCCAGATAGCCCAGCTGCCGCGCCTCCTCGAACACCGTCTCATAGGGCAGGCCGGCGCTTTCCATCCGGGTCAGGATATAGTTGCAGGTGCCGTTCATCACCCCCATGACGCGGCGTATCTCGTTGCCGGAAAGCGACTCGGTCATGGTCTTGATCACCGGGATGCCGCCGGCCACGGCAGCCTCGAAGCGGATCACCCGCCCATGGGCCTCGGCCAGTTCCGCCAGCTCCTGGCCGTGGATCGCCAGCAGCGCCTTGTTGGCGGTCACCACATCCTTGCCGGCGCGCAACGCGGCGGTCACCGCCTCGCGGGCGATGCCCTCGTCGCCGCCGATCAGCTCGACCAGGACGTCCACGTCCTCGCGCAGCGCCAGGGCGCGGGCGTCGTCTTCCCAGGCATAGCCGGACAGGTCCAGGTCGCGGTTCTTCATCCGGTCGCGGGCGCTGACGGCGGTGATGGCGATGGGCCGGCCGGCGCGCAGGCCCAGCAGGGCGGCGTGTTTCTGGATGATCTTGACGGTGCCGGTGCCGACCGTCCCGAGACCAGCGATGCCGAGACGAAGCGGAGAGGCGTTTTGCCCCTGGTTCTGGGCGGACATATGAAACTCTTATCTATGGACGAAGCGGTGTTAGCGGATGGCGCGCGGGCTTGCAACGCAAGGCTTACGCCTCGTCGTCCCCGGCCCAATAGCCTTGCACGCCGGTTGCGCGCATCACTCGCAGCACCCGGGTGCCGATCTCGACCGTCTCCTCGCGGATGCGGTTCAGGTCGTCGATGCCCAGCGGATCGCGCTGCACCTCGCCCCTGGTGCTGACGAAGGCCGGATGCCAGCGCCCGCGATGCTCGGTCGGACGCCAGGAGGCATGGCAGAGCAGGTTGCGCAGCAGCCGGATCTCGGCCAGCCGGTCGGTGATGCGGCTGCGGTCGCGCAAGCCGGGATAGCGGCTCATGGCGGCGTCCAGCTGCTCGATCAGCGTGCCCATGGAATCATCGGCGACGGCGCCCATGCGGGTCAGCCAGGTCTGCAGCTCGGCCTCGGTCAGGTCGTCGGCCAGCCGGGCGCGGTCGAGCGCATAGATGGTGCGCTTGATGATCTCCTCCAGCCAGCCGAAATTCGCCACGCATTGCCCCAGCGCGGCGGCGAAATCCGGCGGCAGGGTGTAATGGGTCTCGGGCGGCGCGCCTATCCTCGCCATGGCCCACCGATGCGGCCGGGGGGCGGGGGTCTGCGGCCTCGGCCCGCGTCCCGCGGGACCGGGGGAAGGGCCCCGACGGATGGATCGCGCACCGGGTCTCCCTCGCCGGTGATGCCGGTGATCCGCCTGCCCCGTCCGTCGTCCATCCTGCCTCCGCGTTCCGGGCGCGAGTGTTCCACAGCGCCCGGCGACAGGCAAGGCGCGGTCAGAGGATCTTCTGCAGCAGCACCAGGTCCAGCCAGCGGCCGAACTTGCGCCCGGCCTGCCGCACAAACCCGGCCGGCCCATAGCCGATGGCGCGGTGAAAGGCGATCGCGGCCTCGTTCTCGGCCGAGACGGCGGCGATCATGCCATGCGCGCCGGCGGCGCGGGCGTGATCCTCCAGCGCCGCCATCAGCGCCCGGCCGACCCCGCGCCCGCGCGCGGCCGCCGCCAGGATGATGGTGTGCTCCATGCAATGCGCATAGCCGTTGCCGCTGCGAAACTGGTCATAGCTCGCCAGCCCCAGCACCTCGCCCGCCTCTTCGGCGACCAGGAACGCCCGCCCCGCCGCCCGGCGCCCGGCGATCATGCGCGCCAGCCCCTCCGCGGTCTTCTCCTCGCTCGAGAAGGTGACCGTGGTCTCGCGGATCAGCGGGTTCCAGAAATCCAGGATGGCGGCCAGGTCGCGCTCCTCGGCAGGTCGGATGATCATGGGCTTGCTCCGGTTGGAAGCCGCGGCCCGATCCCTCGCGCGGCGGCTGGCCATCTTCTCTGTTTCACAAATACCCATGCAACGGCGCCGGCAAGAGGCGCCGTTGCCGGCGGGGCGCCTAGGCCGCCCGCGCCTCGCGGATCAGGCTCAGGATGTCGCGCGCCGCCGAGGGGATGTTGGTCCCCGGCCCGAAGATCGCCTTCACCCCGGCCTTCTTCAGGAAATCGTAATCCTGCTGCGGGATGACGCCGCCGCAGATCACGATGATGTCGCCGGCGCCCTGGTCCTTCAAGGCCGCGATCAGCTTCGGCGCCAGGGTCTTGTGGCCCGCCGCCTGAGACGAGATCCCCACCACATGCACGTCGTTGTCGATGGCGTCCTGCGCGGCTTCCTCGGGGGTCTGGAACAGCGGCCCCACATCGACGTCGAAGCCGATATCGGCGAAGGCGGTGGCGATCACCTTGGCGCCGCGGTCATGGCCGTCCTGGCCCATCTTGACCACCAGCATGCGCGGGCGGCGACCCTCCTGCTCGGCGAAGGTCTCGACGTCGCGCTGGATCTGCGCGAAATCGTCGTCGCCCTCATAGGCGGCGCCATAGACGCCGGCCAGCGTCTTGACCTCGGCCCGGTGGCGGCCGAATTCCTTCTCCATCGCCATGCTGATCTCTCCCACGCTGGCCCGGGCGCGCGCGGCCTCGACCGCCGCCTCGAGCAGGTTGCCGCCTTCCTTGGCCCGGCGCGTCAGCTCGTCCAGCGCCGCCTGGCATTTCGCCTCGTCCCGCGCCGCGCGCATCGCCTGCAGCCGGGCGATCTGCGCCTCGCGCACCTTCATGTTGTCGATGTCGAGGATGTCGATCGGGTCTTCCTTGGCCAGCCGATACTTGTTCACCCCGACGATCACCTCGTCGCCGCGGTCGATCATGGCCTGGCGGCGGGCGGCGCTTTCCTCGATGCGCAGCTTGGGCATCCCCGAGGCCACGGCCTTGGTCATGCCGCCCATGGCCTCGACCTCCTCGATCAGCGCCCAGGCCTTCTCGGCCAGCTCATGGGTCAGGCTTTCGACGTAATAGGAGCCCGCCAGCGGATCGACGACATGGGTGATGCCGGTTTCCTCCTGCAGGATCAGCTGGGTGTTGCGGGCGATGCGGGCACTGAATTCGGTTGGCAGCGCGATGGCCTCGTCCAGCGCATTGGTGTGCAGCGACTGCGTGCCGCCAAGCGCCGCGGCCATCGCCTCGTAGGCGGTGCGGACCACGTTGTTGTAGGGGTCCTGTTCCTGCAGGCTGACGCCCGAGGTCTGGCAATGCGTCCGCAGCATCAGGCTGCCCGGCTTCTTCGGATCGAATTCCTTCATGATGCGCGTCCACAGCAGGCGCGCGGCGCGCAGCTTGGCCGCCTCCATGAAGAAATTCATGCCGATGGCGAAGAAGAAGGACAGCCGCCCGGCGAACTGGTCCACGTCCATGCCGGCCTTCAGCGCGGCACGGACATATTCGCGCCCGTCGGCCAGCGTATAGGCCAGCTCCTGCACCAGGTTCGCGCCCGCCTCCTGCATGTGATAGCCCGAGATCGAGATCGAGTTGAACCTGGGCATCTCGTTCGAGGTGTATTCGATGATGTCCGCGATGATCCGCATCGAGGGCTCGGGCGGATAGATATAGGTGTTGCGGACCATGAACTCCTTGAGGATGTCGTTCTGGATGGTCCCGGACAGCACGGCGCGGGAATGGCCCTGTTCCTCGCCCGTCACGATGAAATTGGCCAGCACCGGGATCACCGCGCCGTTCATGGTCATGGACACGGAAACTTTATCCAGCGGGATGCCGTCGAACAGGATCTTCATGTCCTCGACGCTGTCGATGGCGACGCCGGCCTTGCCCACGTCGCCCTCGACCCGGGGATGGTCGCTGTCATAGCCGCGATGCGTGGCCAGGTCGAAGGCGACCGAGACGCCCTGCTGGCCCGCCGCCAGCGCCTTGCGATAGAAGGCGTTCGATTCCTCGGCAGTGGAAAACCCCGCATATTGCCGGATGGTCCAGGGCCGGCCGGCATACATGGTGGCGCGCGGGCCGCGGGTATAGGGCTCGATCCCGGGCAGGCTGCCCAGATGCGGCAGGTCGCGGACGTCCTCTTCGGTATAGAGCGGCTTGACCTCGATTCCCTCCAGCGTGTGCCAGGTCAGGCTGTCCGGATCGGCGCCTTTCAGCTCCTTGCTGGCGAGCCTGCGCCATTCCTCCAGGGAGGCTTTCGTGTTTTCGCTCATCTTGCATCCTTTCCCATGGCCCCTCTGCTCTTATATGAAGAGAGAGTAGAGGGGGCGATGAAACTGAAACGGTTGATTTTTCTGGCGGCGGTGCCGCTTCTGGCGGCGATGGGACCCAGGCCCGAGGGCGAGGCCGACGGCCATCGCCCGTATGTCCGCGGCGAAGTGCCCGCCGCGCGCAGCGAAGGCACGGCCGCGCCCGCCGGGCCGGCCGAGCGCGAACTGACCGTGCTGCCGGCGGCCGAGGCCGACCCGGCGGAATTCATGTGGCAGGCCCGGCCGGTGGTGATCTTTGCCGATACGGCGGCCGACCCGGCCTTCGTCGAGCAGCTGACCGCCCTGCAGCGCGATCCGGCGCCGCTCTTGGCCCGCGACGTGGTGGTGGTGACCGATACCGACCCGGCCGCGGCCAGCGTCTGGCGCCGGCAATTGCGCCCCGAGGGGTTTTCGCTGGTGCTGATGGACAAGGACGGCCAGGTCAAGCAGCGCAAGCCCGTGCCCTGGTCGGTGCGCGAGATCACCCGCGCCATCGACAAGTTCCCGCTGCGCCTGCGCGAGATCGGCCGGGCCGGGCTGCCATAGGATGTTGCGAAAATCGCAACTCCTTCATTGCGACAAGGGGCTTGACGCCTTATCTTGAGGCCAGGGCAGACGTGCTGCCCGCTGCAAAGGAGCTGTGCCATGGCGAAATCGTCCCTGACGCGCGTGACCGACGAGGCCGCTCCGCCCCGGCCGCGCAAGCCGGACACGGCCACCGAACAGGTGATCGAGCGGCTGCGCCGCACCCGCAGCGCGAATGAAATCACCAGTGTCATCGGCCTGAAGCCCATCAGAGGCCGCTCCGGTCCGAAGATCGCCTATTGAGGCGATCACGCAGCCCGGCCAATTCGCCGGGCAGGGTGGCGGCGATCAGTCGGGCCGCATCCTCGCGCTGCTTGCGCAGCATGGCCTGGATCTCGGCCTCGCCGCCGCGCAGGCTGGCGGTCAGCACCTCCAGGACGTCCAGCCCGGCCTCGCGCGCTTCCTGGTTCAGCAGGATATAGTCCAGCATCATGTCGGCCGCGCTTTCGGGACGGCTGCGGGCCATGCGGCGGATGGATTCGGCCATGGAATCCATGACCGCGATCAGCCGGTAATAGATGACCACCGGGTCGATCACACCCCCCGGCAGCAGGTGGATGTCCGGCAGCACGGCGCGAAAGATGCGGTCGTTGCCGCCATGGGCGATGACCAGGCCGGCATTGCCTTCCTCGATCTGCGACAGCAGCGTGTCAAAGCGCCCGTCCTGCACCTGGCGCTCCAGCGCGACGACATGGGCGCGCACCTCGGCCAGCAGCGCGCGCTGCATGTCATCGACCCGCTCGGCCCGCAGCTTGGCATCGCGGCGGCGGTTCTGGAAGGCGACGACCCACCAGCCCGTGGCGATGAACAGCCCGGCGATCACCGCCTGCTGTGCATGGGGGCTGAGATAGTCGTCGAAAACCGGCATGATCCCGATCCCTTGGCCGGACGCTGGCGGGCGCCCGGCGGTTGCCTGTCACTCGAACTCGATGATCACGTCATCGACCTTGAGGCTTTCGCCCGGCTGGGCGTTGACGGATTTCACCACCGCCTTCCTTTCGGCGCGCAGGATGTTTTCCATCTTCATCGCCTCGACCGTGGCCAGCGCCTGGCCTTCCTGCACCTCGTCGCCGGTCTCGACATTGATCCGCACGATCAGGCCCGGCATCGGGCAGAGCAGGAATTTCGAGGTGTCCGGCGGCAGTTTCTCGGGCATCAGCCGCGCCAGCTCGGCGGCGCGCGGGCGGCGGACATAGGTCTTCAGGTCCGCGCCCCGCACCCGCAGCCGGAAGCCCGAGGGCAGCCGGTCCACCTTCATCACCAGCGGCGAGCCGTCGACGGACAGCCGTGCCAGCGACTGCCCCGGCAGCCAGTCGCTTTCGACGCGCAGCTTGCGCCCGTCGATCTCGACTGTCGAGCCCTGGCGGTCGGCGGTGATGCGCACCGGGATCTCCTTGCCGGCGACGAAGACGACCCAATGCTCGCCGACATGGCGCTCGTGATTGTCGAGCCGGCCCGAGATGCGGGCGCGCCGGATCTCGGCCACGCGATGCATGGCCGCGGCCGAGGCGGCGACGCGGGTGATCTCGGCATCGGGCAGCGTCGCGCCCAGGAAGCCGTCGGGATATTCCTCGGCGATGAAGGCGGTCGAGATGTCGCCCGAGACGAATTTCGGATGGTCCATCACCGCCGACAGGAAAGGCAGGTTGTGGCCGATGCCCTCGACCTCGAACTCGTCCAGCGCCAGTCGCATCTGCTCGATGGCGGCCTCGCGGGTCGGCGCCCAGGTGCAGAGCTTGGCGATCATCGGGTCGTAATACATGCTGATCTCGCCGCCCTCGTAGACGCCGGTATCGTTGCGCACCCCGGTCGCGGCGACCGGCGGATGGTCGCCGGGATGGGCGGGCACCCAGCGGTCGGCCTCGACCATCGGCCCGGCGGCGGTCTCGGCCGGCGGGCGATAGCGGGTCAGCCGGCCGATCGAGGGCAGGAAGTTGCGATAGGGATCCTCGGCATAGAGCCGGCTTTCGATGGCCCAGCCGTTGATCTTCAGGTCCGCCTGGGCGAAGGGCAGGGGCTCGCCCGCCGCGACGCGGATCATCTGCTCGACCAGGTCGATGCCGGTGATCAGCTCGGTCACCGGATGCTCGACCTGCAGGCGGGTGTTCATTTCCAGGAAATAGAAGTTCTTGTCGGCATCGACGATGAATTCGACCGTGCCGGCGCTGGTATAGCCCACCGCCTTGGCCAATGCGCAGGCCTGCTCGCCCATGGCCCTGCGGGTCGCCTCGTCGAGGAAGGGCGAGGGGGCTTCCTCGATCACCTTCTGGTTGCGGCGCTGGATCGAACATTCGCGCTCGTGCAGGTAGACGCAATTGCCGTGCTTGTCGGCCAGCACCTGGATCTCGATATGGCGCGGCTGGGTGACGAATTTCTCGATGAAGATGCGGTCGTCGCCGAAGCTGTTCGCCGCCTCGTTCTTCGAGGATTCGAAGCCCTCGCGCGCCTCCTGGTCGTTCCAGGCGATGCGCATGCCCTTGCCGCCGCCGCCGGCGCTGGCCTTGATCATCACCGGATAGCCGATCTGCCCCGAGATCTTCACCGCCTCATCGGCATCGGCGATCAGGCCCATATAGCCCGGAACCGTGCTGACGCCGGCCTCCTGCGCCAGTTTCTTCGAGGTGATCTTGTCACCCATCGCCTCGATGGCGGGCGAGGGCGGGCCGATGAAGGTGACGCCTTCCTTCTCCAGCGCCTCGGCGAATTTCATGTTCTCGGACAGGAAGCCGTAGCCGGGATGCACCGCCTGGGCCCCGGTCTGCCGGATCGCCTCCATGATCTTGTCGATCACGATATAGGACTGGTTCGCCGGGGGCGGGCCGATATGGATGGCCTCGTCGGCCATCTTGACATGCAGCGCGTTGCGGTCGGCGTCGGAATAGACGGCGACGGTCTGGATGCCCATCTTCTTGGCGGTCTTGATGACCCGGCAGGCGATCTCGCCCCGGTTGGCGATCAGGATTTTCTTGAACATGCTTCTTTCCCTTGGGGCAGATCCCGGACGTGAAAAAGCCGCCCCGGCAGGGTGCCGGGACGGCCTGAAAACGGCAATGGATTATGGCCGCGCGGCTTAGTAGCGGCGGTTCGGCTCGCAGAGGCGGACGTCGTCGCAAAGCGCGCCGGCGGCAGCGCCGATGGCCGCGCCCTTGGCGACGTTATGGCCGCCGACATAGGCAGCGGTTGCGCCGACGCCGGCGCCGATGAGGCCGCGGTCCATGTCGGTCGGGTTGATGCCTTGGGTGCAGCCGGCCAGGCCGAACAGGCCAAGGCCGAGCGCGAGGACGAGTTTCTTGGACATCTCGTTTGCTCCGGGATGCGGGCTGCGGCGCGGGCGGTCTGCCCTGCGCCGTCGGCCCTGTTGAAATCAGTAGCGGCGCTGGCAGACGCCGGCGTCGTCGCAAAGCGCGCCGCCAGCCGCGCCGATGAGCGCGCCGGTGGCAACGTCACCGTCGATGATCTTTGCCACGGCCGCACCGGCCAGCGCCCCGCCGGCCGCGCGCTGCGCGTCGGGCGAGAGGGTCGCGCCGCCGCCATAGCCCTGTTCGCAGGCGGCAAGGCCGGCGACCAGCAGGACCGCGCCGGAAAGACGGAGGATGACGGATTTTTGCATAGCTTTTTGCCTGTATTATGGACCCGGTTACGGGCCGTTGATGAGAGAGGTGCCCACAATATTGCATGCAGCATTTCGGGAAGAAACTGACAACGGTGTGAAAACGCGTCACTACGCGGCAATCCGCCCATCCGCGGCCCGTCCGTTCTCTGGCCGATCATCGACGCGGGTCCTCGTCTTCGTCGTCCCAGTCCTCGTCGTCCCAATCGGCCCCGTCCCAGTCGAATTCCGGGGCGTCCTCGGCGAAGAGTTCGGGAAAGCCTGCCTCGGCGCGCTTCAGGTCCACGCGCAGCAGCTGGTCGTAATCGGTGGGATCAAGCTTGCCGACCGGCACCACCTCGCGCCCGATCAGCCAGGACAGCCGCCCGGCGTCGAGATTGCCGCGCTGAAAGGGTTCCTCGCCGAAATGCTCGATCAGCGCGGCCAGAAAGGCGGTATCGGCGCGGCGGTCGGCCGGCTTGCGGTCGCGATAGCGCTCGCGCCGGACCAGGGGCGTTGCCCCCTTCTTGTTGGCGCGGCGGATGGTGAACTGGAAATCGGTGCCGGGAAGGCGGCCCGGAAAGCCGCGATGCTTCAGCATGTCTTGCCCCCTTGGATGATTGCGTGATCGCGCGGGGGGCGGGCGGGACGCGGATGGCGCGGGCCGCCTTGCAGCCCGCGCGCGGCCAATGGCTCAGTTGGCGCCGTATTTGCCCTGGAAGACCGGCTCGGGCTGGACCGGAATCGGGGTGACTTCGGGCTCTTTCTTGGCGCAGGCCGCGGCGAGGCCAACGAGAACGAGGGCCAGTGCAAGCTTCTTCGACATGTCGTCGTGCTCCTGTAATGCGGGACGCTTGCGTCCCGACTGCTCGGTTGAGATTCGGCCGCCCCATGCGGCCGCGGCGCCATCATAGCCAGCGCTGCGCAGTGCCGACAGGCACCCCGCAGGCAGGCGGGCGCTGCTGCGGGCGGCTGTGGCAGGCTTGCATCAGGGCGCGGGGAAACGGCCATCACCACGGCTCCCATTCGCAGACGTCGCGGTCGGGAGGCAGGCGGAAGGCCTCGAACAGCTGCACCGCCTCGGGATCCAGCGCACCGAAGGGCAGTTCGCGATCCGAAAGGCTGATGATGATCTGGCTGGGCCGCGGCGCGGGCGCGGCGATGCGGGGCAGGGCCCAGCTCTCGCACAGCCAGACGATGTCGTCATGCACCGGGTCCTGGGCCAGCACATCGGGCGCGGCGGGCAGCACCGGCTCGCCGATCAGCGCGTCCGCGGCCTGCTCGTCGGCTTCGTCGGGGATATCGGCCTCGGTCAGATCCTCCAGCGCCGCGGGGTCGATCAGCCCGTCATCGGGCTCGGCGCCCCGGGTCTCGCCGCTTTCGGTGTCGATCTCGATCGGGCCGCGGGCCTCGTCATCCGCGAAATCCGTGGCCGGGCCGCTGGTCGCCGGCACGCGCTGCGCCAGGTCGGGCATGACGAAGCGGAAGCGATAGGTCAGGCCGAAGCCGCCGGCATCGTCGTGCCGCGTCTCCTGCCAGCGCACCACGGCGCCCGAGGGCAGGGTGATGTCGCCCGCGGCATCCTGCGCCAGCGCAGCGCCCGCTGCCCCGGCCAGAACGGCCGGAGGCACCAGCGCAAAGCCGATCGCCGCAAGTCCCGACATGCTTCCTCCCTCGGTCGTCCGCCGTTACAGCGGGATGTTGTCGTGCTTCTTCCAGGGGTTCGACAGCTTCTTGCCGCGCAGGCTGGCGAAGGCGCGCGCCACGCGGCGGCGCGTCGAATGCGGCTGGATCACCTCGTCGATGAAGCCCTTTTCGGCGGCGACGAAGGGGTTGGCGAAGCGGTCCTCGTAATCCTTGGTGCGGCTGGCGATCTTCTCGGCATCGCCAAGCTCGCTGCGATACAGGATCTCGACCGCGCCCTTGGCGCCCATCACCGCGATCTCGGCCGTGGGCCAGGCATAGTTGAAATCGCCGCGCAGGTGCTTGGAGGCCATGACGTCATAGGCGCCGCCATAGGCCTTGCGGGTGATGACGGTCACCTTCGGCACCGTCGCCTCGCCATAGGCGAACAGCAGCTTCGCGCCGTGCTTGATGACGCCGCCATATTCCTGCCCGGTGCCCGGCAGAAACCCCGGCACGTCGACGAAGGTCAGGATCGGGATCTCGAAGGCGTCGCAGAAGCGCACGAAGCGCGCCGCCTTGCGCGAACTGTCGATGTCGAGGCAGCCGGCCAGCACCATCGGCTGGTTGGCGACCACGCCGACGGTCTGGCCCTCGATGCGGATGAAGCCGGTGATGATATTGGCGGCGAAATCCTTCTGGATCTCGTAGAAATCGCCCTCGTCCGCGACCTTCAGGATCAGTTCCTTCATGTCATAGGGCTGGTTCGGGTTGTCGGGGATCAGCGTGTCGAGGCTGGGCTCGATCCGGTTCGGGTCGTCGAAGAACGGCCGGGTCGGCGCCTTCTCGCGGTTGTTGAGCGGCAAGAGGTCGACCAGCCGGCGGATTTCCGACATCGCCTCGACGTCGTTTTCAAAGGCACCGTCGGCGACCGAGGATTTCTTGGTATGGGTCGAGGCGCCGCCCAGCTGCTCGGCCGTCACCACCTCGTTCGTCACCGTCTTGACCACGTCGGGGCCGGTCACGAACATATAGGAGGTGTCCTTGACCATGAAGATGAAGTCGGTCATCGCCGGCGAATAGACCGCGCCGCCGGCGCAGGGGCCCATGATGACGCTGATCTGCGGCACCACGCCCGAGGCCATGATGTTGCGCTGGAACACGTCCGCGTAACCGGCGAGGCTGGCCACGCCCTCCTGGATGCGCGCGCCGCCCGAATCGTTCAGCCCGATCACCGGAGCGCCGTTCTGCACCGCCATGTCCATGATCTTGCAGATCTTCTGCGCATGGGTTTCCGACAGCGAGCCGCCGAAGACGGTGAAGTCCTGCGAAAACACATAGACCATGCGGCCGTTGATCGTGCCCCAGCCGGTGACGACGCCGTCGCCATAGGGGCGGTCCTCCTCCATGCCGAAATCGGTCGAGCGGTGGCGGACGAACATGTCGAATTCCTCGAAGGAGCCCTCGTCCAGCAGCAGCTCGAGCCGCTCGCGCGCGGTCAGCTTGCCGCGGGCGTGCTGGGCGTCGATGCGCCGCTGCCCGCCGCCCAGCCGCGCATCGCGGCGGCGCGATTCCAGTTCGCCGAGGATGTCCTTCATGAGCCGTCTCCCTTTGGGTTTGGCGCAAACTATCGGCTTGGCGCCCATGCGGGAAGCAGAAAGGCGAAAATTTGCAAAATATGCTAGCCAATCGCGCTGCAAATAGCAAAATTGGCAAAAGCCTTGACGCCGCCATGGGCAAGAGCCATGCCGCTGCCATGGGACTCGTCATCGATATTCCGGCCATCGTGGCCAACTGGAAGGCGCTTGCGGCCAAGGCCCCCGGCGCGCGGGCGGCGGCCGTCGTCAAGGCCGATGCCTATGGGCTGGGCGCGGATCGCGTGGCGCCGGCGCTTCATGCGGCAGGCGTGCGGGATTTCTTCGTGGCTCTGGCCTCGGAGGGGCAGGCGATCCGGCCGCTTCTGCCCGAGGATGCGCGCATCTTCGTGCTGTCGGGCCATATGGAGGGCGCCGACCTGGCCGGGCTGATTCCGCTGCTGAACAGCCCCGAGCAATTCTTTCGCGACCGGGCCTTGCGGCCGCGCGGAGCCTTCGGCATCCAGCTTGACAGCGGCATGAACCGGCTGGGCTTCGAGCCCGGCGAATGGGCCGCGGTCCGGGCCGAGGCGCTGGCCGGCGGGCTGGCTCTGATCATGTCGCACCTGGCCTGCGCCGACGAGCCGGACCACCCGGCCAATGCCCGGCAACTCGCCGCTTTCCGCGCCATGACCGAGGGCGTGGCCGCGCCGCGCTCGCTGGCGGCGACGGGGGGCATCCTGCTGGGGCCGGACTATCATTTCGACCTGGTGCGGCCCGGTATCGGGCTTTACGGCGGCGAGCCCTTTGGCGATGCGCAGCCGGTGGTCACGCTGGCGCTGCCGGTGATCCAGACGCGCGAGGTGAAACCCGGCGAATCCGTGGGCTACGGCTATGCCTGGACCGCCGCGCGCCCGTCGCGGGTGGCGACGGTGGCCGCAGGCTATGCCGACGGGCTGGCGCGGGCCCTGGCGCGGGACGGCAAGCTGAGCCTTTGGGCCGGCGAGCGTCCCTGCCCGGTGATCGGCCGCATCTCGATGGACCTGATCACCGTCGACGTGACCGACCTGCCCGACGTGCCGCCGGCGCTGGAGATCCTGAATGCCCGGCAGGGCGTCGACGACCTGGCGGCGCTGTTCGGCACCATTGGCTACGAGATCCTGACCTCGCTCGGCCGGCGCTACGAGCGTCGCTGGCTGTGAACCCGATCCGGCTGACCGGCAGGGCGGCGATCGGCCTTGCCCGGATGACGGGCCGGGTGGCGATCTTTGCCGCCCGCGGGCTGGCGCGTGTCGGGCAGCACCCGGCGGAACTGGCGCGGCAAGCCATGCAGATCGGCTGGCTGTCGCTGCCGGTGGTGGGGCTGACGGCGCTGTTCACCGGCGCGGCGCTGGCCTTGCAGATCCATTCCGGGGGCGAACGCTTCCAGGCCGGGGACGTGGTGCCCGCCATCGTCGCCATCGGCATGGCGCGCGAACTGGGCCCGGTGCTGGGCGGGCTGATGGTCGCGGCCCGTGTCGCCAGCGCCATCGCGGCCGAGCTGGGCACCATGCGCGTCACCGAACAGATCGACGCGCTGGTGACGCTGTCCACCGATCCCATGGGCTGGCTGGTCTCGCCCCGGCTCTGGGCGGCGCTTCTGTGCGTGCCGGTTCTGGTGGGCGTCGGCGACGTGATCGGCATCATGGGCGGCTGGTTGATCGGGGTGAATGCGCTGGGGTTCAACTCGGCGCTCTACCTGTCCAATTCCTGGGCCTATCTGGAAAGCTGGGACGTGGTCTCGGGCCTGCTGAAGGGCGCGGTCTTCGGGCTGATCGTGGCGCTGTCGGGCTGCTGGTTCGGCATGACGGCCGCCGGCGGCGCGGCCGGGGTCGGACGGGCGACGACTAATGCCGTGGTCGCGGCCTCGGTCGGCATCCTCGCCGCCAATTTCGCGCTGACGGGGCTGTTCTTCTGATGCTCTCGGTGCGCGGCCTGTGCAAAGCCTATGGCGCCAAGCGGGTGCTGGACGGCGTGGACCTGGACCTGGCCGAGGGCGAAAGCCTGGTGGTCATCGGCGGCTCGGGCACCGGGAAATCGGTGCTCCTGCGCTGTATCCTGGGGCTGGAGACGCCCGATGCCGGCGCGATCCTGTGGCAGGGCCGGCCGCTGGCCGGGCAGCGGGGCGCGTTCATGGAGCATTTCGGCATGCTGTTCCAGAACGCGGCGCTGTTCGACAGCCTGCCCGTCTGGCGCAACGTCGCCTTTCGGCTGCTGCGGACCATGCCCAAGGCACGCGCCCGCGCCATCGCCGTGGAAAAGCTGGCCCGCGTCGGCCTTGGCCCCGAGGTGGCGGATCTTTACCCGGCCGAGCTGTCGGGCGGCATGCGCAAGCGCGCCGGGCTGGCCCGCGCCATCGCCGCCGACCCGAAGATGATCTTCTTCGACGAGCCGACGACCGGGCTGGACCCGATCCGGGCGGCGGCGATCAACGCGCTGATCCGCGGCATCGTGGACGAGACCGGCGCCACCGCCATCACCATCACCCATGACATGAGCTCGGTGCGCAGCATCGCCGACCGGGTGGCGCTGCTGGACCGAGGGCGGGTCCGCTGGCAGGGCGGGGTTGCCGAAATGGACGCGGCCGAGGACGACTACCTGCGGGATTTCGTCGCAGGCCGGGCCCGTCCCATGGCGCGGGGCCCCGGCGCGTGATGCCCGTTTTTCCGCCGAATCGGCTGCAAATCCAAAACAGCGGGGCCGCCCCCCTTGTGCGAATCCCGCGCAGTTGCAACCATGAGTTACTGAGAATCCCACCTCGGAGACGAATTTGGGTCTGACCCCTACGCATCCCGCGACCGCGACCCCCGGCGAAACCCTGCTGGAATTTCACGACAACCGGCTGCTGATCGACCTGTGCGGCCCGCATGACCGCTATCTCGCCCGCATCGAGGAGGCGCTGAAGGTGCATATCCTGCGACGCGGCAACCTCTTGTCGGTCGTCGGCCCCGTCGAGGCCCAGGCCGAGGCGGCGCAGGTGCTGCGCGCGCTTTACGCCAGGCTGGAACAGGGCCGCCCGGTCGAGATGGCCGAGGTCGAGGCGGCGCTGCGCATGGGCAGCGAGACGGTGACCGAAGGGCCCAGCCCGGCCGAGCAGCTGGAGATGTTCCAGACCGGCCCGATCGAGCTGCGCACCCGCAAGAAGACCGTCGAGCCGCGCACCGACGCGCAAAAGGAATACGTCCGCGCGCTTTTCGCCAACGAGCTGGCCTTCGGCATCGGCCCGGCCGGCACCGGCAAGACCTATCTGGCGGTGGCGGTGGGCGTGACCATGCTGATCGGCGGCCATGTCGACCGCATCATCCTGTCGCGCCCGGCCGTCGAGGCGGGCGAGCGGCTGGGCTTCCTGCCCGGCGACATGAAGGAGAAGGTCGATCCCTACATGCAGCCGCTCTATGACGCGCTGAACGATTTCCTGCCCAGCAAGCAGATGCAGAAGCTGATGGAGGAAAAGCGCATCGAGATCGCGCCCCTGGCATTCATGCGCGGCCGGACGCTGTCGAACAGCTTCGTGGTGCTGGACGAGGCGCAGAACGCCACCACCATGCAGATGAAGATGTTCCTGACCCGGCTGGGCGAGGGCTCGCGCATGGTCGTGACCGGCGACCGCACCCAGATCGACCTGCCGCGCGGCGTGCATTCCGGCCTGGTCGATGCCGAGAAGATCCTCAAGAACATCAAGGGCATCAGCTTCAGCTATTTCACCGCCAAGGACGTGGTGCGCCATTCGCTGGTCGCCCGCATCATCGAGGCCTATGACGCCGAGGCCGAGGCGGCGCTGGCCCGCGGCGAGATCTTCGACGAGCGCGGCCAGCGCATCCCCCGCCGCGAGCCGCGGCTGGCGGGCGGCGGCATGGCAGGAGGGGCGGGTGATGCCTGAGGCCGGAACCGCCCGCGACGAGGCGCCGGAGATCGTCGACATCGTGCTGGAGGACGACCGCTGGGAGGATGCCGGCCTGCCCGCCATGGCCGAGCGCGCCGCCCGCGCCGTGGGCGAATGGCTGGACCTGGGCGCGTTCCAGGTGGTGGTCATGGGCTGCGACGACGCCCGCATCGCCGCGCTGAACGCCGAGTTCCGCGGCAAGCCCAAGCCGACGAATGTGCTGAGCTGGCCCTCGACCGAGTTCGAGCCGCGCGCCCCGGGCGCCCGCCCCGAGCCGCCGGGGGACGAGGAGCTGGGCGATATCGCCATTTCCTACGACACCTGCCTGCGCGAGGCCGAGGCGCAGGGCAAGCCCTTCGCCGATCACGCCACGCATCTTCTTGTCCATGCAATGCTGCATCTTGCAGGATATGACCATATCGACGACGAGGATGCCGAAACCATGGAGGATGCCGAACGCTCGATCCTGGGCAGGCTGGGCATCCCCGATCCTTATCTGGAACACGAGACATGAGTAACGACCGAAGTCCCGACACGCCCGTCTCTGCCGAACCCGCCTCATGGGCGGATGGCATCGGCGGGGACGGGCGTGACCTGCCGCAATCGCGCGGCTTTCTGGGGCGCATCCTCGGCGCCCTGGGCGGCGGAGAGCCCGAGCCGGAAGGCGCCGAGGATCGCGACAAGGGGCCGGCCGCCGCCCCGGCGGGCGTGCCCGGCATGGTCAACCTGCGGCGGATGCGCGTCGATGACGTCGCCATTCCCAAGGCGGAAATCGCCGCCGCCCCGGTGACCGCCAGCCTGCCGGAACTGGTCGAAATGTTCCGCGAGCACGGCTTTTCCCGCATCCCGGTGTTTCGCGGCACGCTCGACAGTCCGCTGGGGCTGATCCATCTCAAGGATCTGGCGCTGAAATACGGCTTCGGCGCCCAGGTCCCGGTCAAGTTCGCGCTGCGCCCGATGTTGCGGCCGCTGCTTTACGTGCCGCCCTCGATGCCCATCGGCGTGCTCTTGCAGCAGATGCAGCAGAAGCGCATCCACATGGCGCTGGTGATCGACGAATATGGCGGCGTGGACGGGCTTGTCACCATCGAGGACCTGATCGAGCAGGTCATCGGCGAGATCGAGGACGAGCATGACGAGATCGAGGGCGGCCTGGTCATCCAGGAAAAGCCCGGGCAATGGCTGATCCAGGCCCGCGCCGCGCTTGAGGAAGTCGAGGCGCAGACCGGACTGCGCCTTGCCACCGACGAGGAAGAGGAAGAAATCGACACGCTGGGCGGGCTGATCTTCATGCTGACCGGTCGCGTGCCGGTGCGCGGCGAGGTGATCCCGCATGAAAGCGGCGCCGAATTCGAGATCGTCGACGCCGATCCGCGCCGGGTCAAACGCGTGCGGCTCCGGCTGCCGCAGCAGGAGCCGCCGCCGGCCGAGACCGAAAGCTGAAGCGTCAGAGCGCGGCGAAGGCCGGGGCGTGGGCGATGCGGCTGCCTGCGGGCAGCTGCGGTCCCAGCGCCATCAGATGCGGCCCGGCATAGGGCGAATCCAGCTCGGCCGGCGCAAAGCCGAAGCGGCCGTAATAGGCCGGGTCGCCCAGGACCACGATGGTATGGCCGTCGAATGCGGCAAGCGCGGCACGGACCAGCGCCTCGCCGATGCCGCGCGACTGCACGGCGGGATGCACGGCCAGCGGCGCCAGCGCCAGCGCCGGCGCCTCGGCCCGAAGCGGCGACAGGGCGACATGGCCGACGAGGGTGCCTTCCGTCTCGGCGACCAGCGACAGGGCAAGGCTGCCCTCGGCCCGCAGCGCCTCGACCAGGCGCGCCTCGTCCTTCCCGCCGAAGGCGCGGGTCAGCAGGTCCGAGACGGCGGCGCGGTCATGCGCCATCTCGGCCCGAAGGCGCGGCATCGGTTCGCTGCGGGTGAAATCGCGCCGGATGCCATGGCTCTCGCGGCCCCAGCGGCTGTCCTTCAACCGGTCGCGATGCGCCTGGAAGGCGGCCTCGTCGGCGTAAAGCTCATTCAGTTCCCAGACCAGCGGATCCTCGGCCTGGGCAAGGTCGAAGCGCAGGTTGCCGGGCTCGGCCCGGCTCAGTTCGGCATGTTCGGTCAGCAGGTCCAGCGCCAGCAGCATCTGCGCGGCGTCCTGGCAGATCAGCCGGCCCGAAAGCGAGACCAGCGGCCGGTCCAGCCGGATCTCCTCGCCGCCCAAAGCCACAGGGGGGGCGTGGTTGTGGTTATGTCCGCAGGCGCAACTCATGGCAGGATCCTTGTTGTGAACGGTTGCCGCAATGGCAGGCCGGGGGGAACCGGCAGCGTTCCCGGGGCCGAAGCCGTTAGCGGCGGCCACCTTATCGGGCGGCATTAAGCCGGCCTTGTCAATTTGCAAAGCCGCGCCTTGCGCCGGATCCGGCCCCCGAAACGAAAAGGGCAGCCCCTCGGCTGCCCTTCGGGGTCATTCCCACTCGATGGTGCCCGGCGGCTTCGAGGTGATGTCATAGGTGCAGCGGTTGATGCCCTTGACCTCGTTGATGATCCGCGTCGCGGTCTCGCCCAGGAACTCGTGGCTGAACGGGTA
Organism: Paracoccus sp. J39; assembly: GCF_000518925.1. Taxonomy (NCBI): domain Bacteria; kingdom Pseudomonadati; phylum Pseudomonadota; class Alphaproteobacteria; order Rhodobacterales; family Paracoccaceae; genus Paracoccus; species Paracoccus sp. J39. The sequence goes on from NZ_JAEN01000004.1 coordinate 207,459, forward strand.
GTAATCCGCCGTCATGCCGTCCACCGAGGTCACCGCCCGCAGCGCGCAGGCATAATCATAGGTGCGCCCGTCGCCCATCACGCCCACGGTGCGCACCGGCAGGATGGCGACGAAGGCCTGCCAGATCTCGTCGTAAAGCCCATGCTTGCGGATCTGGTCGATGAAGACCGCATCGGCCTTGCGCAGGATGTCCAGCTTGTCGCGGGTGATCTCTCCGGGGCAGCGGATGGCGAGGCCGGGGCCGGGGAAGGGGTGGCGGCCGATGAATTTCTCGGGCAGGCCCAGCTCGCGGCCGAGCGCGCGCACCTCGTCCTTGAAGAGCTCGCGCAGCGGCTCGACCAGCTTCAGCCCCATCTTCTCGGGCAGGCCACCGACATTGTGGTGGCTCTTGATGGTGACCGAGGGGCCGCCCGAGAAACTGACCGATTCGATCACGTCCGGGTAAAGCGTGCCCTGGGCCAGGAATTCCGCGCCCTCGATCCCGCTCGCGTATTTCTGGAACACGTCGATGAACAGCTTGCCGATGGTCTTGCGCTTGACCTCCGGGTCGGCGACGCCCTCCAGCGCGGACAGGAACAGCTCGCTCTCGTCGGCATGGATCAGCGGGATGTTGTAATTGTCGCGGAACATGGTCACGACTTCCTCGGCCTCGTTCAGCCGCAAAAGCCCGTGATCGACGAAGACGCAGGTCAGCTGGTCGCCGATCGCCTCGTGGATCAGCACCGCGGCGACCGAGCTGTCGACGCCGCCCGAAAGCCCGCAGATGACGCGCTTGTCGCCCACCTGCTCGCGGATCTTGCGGATCGCCTCCTGGCGATAGCTGGCCATGGTCCAGTCGCCGGTAAAGCCGGCCATGCGCACGAAATTCTCCAGCATCCGGCGGCCGTTCGGGGTGTGGTGCACCTCGGGATGGAACTGCACGGCGAAGAACTTGCGCGCCTCGTCCGCGATCATGGCGAAGGGAGCGTTGGGCGAAGTGCCGATGACCTCGAAACCGGGCGCGAGCTGCGTCACCCGGTCGCCGTGGCTCATCCAGACTTCCTCGCGGCCGGTGTCGAACAGGCCGGCGAAGATGCCGTCGCCCTTGTGGCCCTCGGCGGGTGCGATGAAGGCGCGGCCGTATTCGGCGTGATGGCCCGATTCGACGCGGCCGCCCAGCTGCTCCATCATCACCTGCTGGCCATAGCAGATGCCGAAGACCGGGATCTGCAGCTCGAACAGGCTCTGCGGCGCGCGCGGCGAATCCGCCTGGGTGACGGAGGCGGGACCGCCCGACAGGATCACGGCCTGCGGGCCGAAGTCTTTGAGGAAGGCGTCGTCCACCGCGTTGAACGGGTGGATTTCGCAATAGACGTTCAGCTCGCGCAGGCGGCGCGCAATCAGCTGCGTGACCTGGGAGCCGAAATCGATGATGAGAAGGCGCTGATGCTGGGTCATGGCAAGGCTTTAGGCCGCGGCAATGCGCTTCGCAAGAGGGCTGACGCATCGCCGGCTGCAGCGCCGCCGGGGTATTTGAAAAACAGAGAAGGCCGGCCGTCGCGCCTCTACCGACGGTGCGGTCCAGTCCGAGCCAGTCGTCTTCTCTGTTTTTCAAATACCCCCGGCAAGAGCTGCCACCGGCACCTTCAGCGCCAGAGATGCCCCAAGGCTTCGACCGGATCCGGTTCCGCCCAGATCTCTGCCCCCAGGGCGATGAAGTCGGTCAGCGGCGCCAACTGGCCGATCAGCGCCGGGGTCAGGGCGCCCTCGGCGACCACCGGGATCTCGATCATCTCGGACCACCACTGGAACAGGTCCAGCGGCACCGTCTCGCCCTGGCCGAGCGCCGTGGCGCCGCAGGGGCCGAAGCTGACGTAATCCGCCCCGGCCTCGGCCGCGTTCATGCCGTCATGGCGCGAGGTTCCGCAGAAGGCGCCGACGATGGCGTCCTGGCCCAGCTCCTTGCGGGCATGGCGCACGCCGCGCGCGCCGTTGCTCAGGTGCACGCCGTCCAGCCCGTGGCGTTGCGCCAGCTGCACATGGTCCTCGATCACCACCGCCACGTCGCGGGCATGGGCGATCTCGCGCGCGAGATCCGCGATGCGGCCCAGCTCCTCCTCGGTGCCGGCGCCGGGGATGCGCAGGCAGGCGACGGGAAAGCGGTCCATGACCTCGGCCAGCATCGGCCCCAGCGTCGAGGCGGCGGCGCCGACCGGGGTGATCAGGTAGAGTTGCGGCGTGTTGGGCTGGTCTGTCATGGCGCTGTCATCCCTCGTGTTCCGTCCGCAGATAGCGCAGCGCCGCGCGCCTTGCCAGTAGGTCTGCGGAAGGATATGGCCGCGCGCATGGAACCCGCGATCATTCTCGTCCGCCCGCAGATGGGCGAAAACATCGGCGCGGCCGCGCGCGCCATGCTGAATTTCGGCCTGACCGACATGCGGCTGGTGGCGCCGCGCGACGGCTGGCCGAACCCGCGCGCCGTGGCCATGGCCTCGGGCGCCGCCGGCCGGGTGCTGGACCGGGCGCGGGTGTTCGCCACGCTGGCCGAGGCGATGGCGGACGTAGATCACGCCTATGCCACCACCGCGCGCGGGCGCGAGTTGACCAAGCCGGTCCTGACCCCGGCCACGGCCATGGCCGATGCCCGCGAGCGGGTGGCGCAGGGCGGCCGGGTGGCGGTGATCTTCGGTCCCGAGCGCGCCGGGCTGGAGAACGAGGATGTGGCGCGGGCCAATGCCATCATCACCGTGCCGGTCAATCCCGACTTTCCCTCGCTGAACCTGGCGCAGGCGGTGCTGCTGACCGGCTATGAATGGGCGCAGGACAGCCTGCCGCCCCAGCCCGCCCCGCAGGGCCGCCGTCCCGATGGCGAGGCGCCCGCCACGCGGCTCGAGATCGAGCGTCTGGCCGATCACTGGGAGGAGCGGCTGGTCGAGGCCGGCTTCTTCTTCCCGCCCGAAAAGGCGCCGGCGATGAAGCTGACGCTGCGCAACCTGTGGTCGCGCCTGCCGCTGACCCGGGCCGACACGCGCATCTTCCACGGCATGCTGCGGCAGTTGATCCGTCGCGGCTGATTGATTTCCGGGCGCGCGCGGGCCAAGGTCGCGCCCGATCGAGAAGGAAGCTGACATGGCAAGACGTCCCGTCTTTCAGGAAGTCACCGAGACGACCCCGCAGAGCACGCCGCCCGCAGGCGGCATGATCGACGCCGGCAACAAGGGCGCGCGCGGCGCGATCCGCATCTGGCTGATCGTGCTGTTTGTCATGGTCGCGGCGATGATCGCGCTTGGCGGCGCGACGCGGCTGACCGGCTCGGGCCTGTCGATCACCGAATGGAAGCCGGTGACCGGCGCGATCCCGCCGATGGACGCCGCCACCTGGCAGGCCGAGTTCGACAAGTACCGGCAGATCCCGCAGTTCCAGCTGGTCAATTCCGACATGGACCTGGCCAGCTTCAAGCGCATCTACTGGTGGGAATGGTCGCACCGGCTGCTGGGGCGGCTGGTGGGGCTGGTCTGGGCGCTGGGTTTCCTGTTCTTCCTGGTGACGAAGCGCATCCCCGCGGGCTGGACGCCGCGGCTGCTGTTGCTGGGCGTGCTGGGCGGCGCCCAGGGGGCCATCGGCTGGTGGATGGTGCATTCGGGCCTGTCGGGCGAGATGGTGCGGGTGGCCTCCTATCGGCTGGCGACACATCTCGGGCTGGCCTTCGCCATTCTCGGGCTGATCGCCTGGTATGTCCTGGCCCTGTCGCGCTCCGAGGCGGCGCTTCTGCGGGCCCGGCGGGCGGGCGAGGCGAAGCTTTTCTCGATGACCAACGGGCTGATGCACCTGGCCTTCGTCCAGATTCTGCTGGGGGCGCTGGTCGCGGGGATCGATGCCGGGCGCATGTATACCGGCTGGCCGACCATGGGCGGCGAATGGATTCCGTCGGCGATCTGGGACGCGGCGCTCGGCTGGCGGAATTTCTTCGAAAACCCGGCTCTGGTGCAGTTCATCCACCGCATGACCGGCTATCTGCTGGCGATTTTCGCCGTGGTGGTGTTCCTGCGCGCCCGGCGCTCGCCGCATCCGGTGACGCGCGGCGCCTATGCCGCGATGCTGGCCGCCTTGGCGGTGCAGGTGCTTTTGGGCATCATGAACGTGCTGCACGCCTCGCCGCTGCCTTTGGCACTGGCGCATCAGATCGGAGCCGTGGCACTGTTCACGCTGATCCTGCGCGCGCGCCACCATGCGCGCTATCCTTTTGAAACCTCGGCCCGGGGGACTGTCCGATGAGCGCCTTCGACGAACTTCTCGCCTTCCAGCGCCAGACCGAGGCGCTGTCCTCGGTCGCCGAACGGCTGGCCTGGGACCAGGAAACCGTGATGCCGCGCGGCGCCGTCGAACAGCGCGCCGAGGAAATGGCGGCGATGGAATCGGTGCTGCACGAGCGGCGCACCGATCCGCGCCTGGGCGAATGGCTGGACCAGGCCGAGCCCGAGGATGACGAGGATGCCCGCATCATCGAGCTGATCGCGCGCGATCATCGCCGCGCCTCGCGCATTCCCGCGCGGCTGGCGACGGAACTGGCGCGGCAGACCTCGCTGGCGCAGGGCATCTGGGCTGAGGCCCGCGCCAAGGACGCGCCCGAGGATTTCCTGCCGGTGCTGAACGACATCCTGATGCTCAAGCGCGAGGAGGCGGCGGCGCTGGCCGATGGCGGCGATCTCTACGACGCGCTGCTGGACGATTACGAGCCGGGCACCACCCAGGCCGAGATCGCGCGGCTTTTCGACGCGATGCGGCCGCGGCTGGTGGCGCTGCGCGAGGACGTGCTGGGCGCCGACTACCAGCCGCAGCCGCTGACCGGGCATTTCCCGCAGGAAACCCAGCTGCGCCTGGCCCGCACCTGCGCCACCGCCTTCGGCTACGACTGGACGCGCGGCCGCATGGACATCGCTGTCCACCCGTTCAGCTCGGGGCGCTGGCAGGACAGCCGCATCACCACCCGGGTGGTCGAGACCGACCCGTTCAATTGCCTTTATTCCACCATCCACGAGGTCGGGCATTCCAGCTACGAGCTGGGCATCGACCCCGATTATGCCTTCACGCCGCTGGGCCGCGGCGTCTCGATGGGCGCGCATGAAAGCCAGAGCCGGATCTACGAGAACCAGATCGGCCGCAGCCGCGCCTTTACCGGCTGGCTCTACCGGCGCATGTCGGATGCCTTCGGCGGCCTGTCGCTGCCGGACGCGGATGCCTTCTATGCCACGGTGAACCGCGTCACGCCCGGCTTCATCCGCACGGAATCCGACGAGGTGCAATACAATCTGCACATCATGCTGCGCTTCGATATCGAGCGCGACCTGATCGCCGGGCGGCTGGATGTCGAGGATCTGGTCGAGGCCTGGAACGCCCGTTTCCTCAAGGATTTCGGCGTCGCGGTGGACCGGCCGGCCAATGGCGTGTTGCAGGACGTGCATTGGGCGGTGGGGCTCTTCGGCTATTTCCCCACCTATGCGCTGGGGAATGTCTATGCCGGCTGCCTGCATGCCGCGCTGCGCGCCGCGGTCCCCGATCTCGACGAGGCGCTGGCGCGCGGCGAGGCCGACCCGGCGGTGGAATGGCTGCGCGAGAACATGCAGCGCCATGGCGGGCTTTATCCGCCGCGCGAGCTGATCGAGCGCGCTACCGGCGCCGATGTCAGCGAGAAGCCGCTTCTCGACTACTTGGAAGAGAAATTCTCGGCCATCTACCGGCTTTGAGCTTGGGCTAGAGTATTTGGAAAACGGTGAAGGAGGGCCGCAGCGCCTTAGCTTTCACCGTTTTTTAAGTACTCATTCAACGTTTCGACAGGCGCAAGTGGATGCCGTTCTTGCCCCGCAGCGTCAGGCGCATGATCGGCACGGGTCTTTCGGGTCCGGGTTCCAGCCGGTAGGCCCCGACCAGGGCCGAGAGGATCAGCGGCCCCTCGATCATCGCGAAGCCGGCGCCCGGGCAGGCGCGCGGGCCGGCCGAGAAGGGGATGAAGGCGTCGCGCTGGCAGGCCTTGCCGTTCTCGGTCTCCCAGCGGCCGGGGTCGAACCCGTCGGGATTGTCCCATAGCCGTTCATGGCGGTGCAGGTGCCAGGGCGACAGCACCAGCTGCGCGCCCTTGGGGGCCTTGCGGCCGCGCAGGCTCTCGGCCTGGGCGCATTGCCGCACGGTCATGGCGACGGGCGGGTAGAGCCGCAGCGCCTCGCGGAAGACGGCGCGGGCCAGCGGCAGGTTGCGGACCGTGCCGAAATCGGCGGCCAGGTTCTGCCGCGCCTCCTTGGCCAGCCGGTCCTGCCAGTCCGGGCTTTCCGCCAGCAGGTAAAGCGCCCAGGCCAGGGCCGAGGCGCCGGTCTCGTGGCCGGCGAGGAAGAAGGTCGCGACCTCGTCGATCATCTCGGCCTCGCTGAAGGTCCGGCCGGTCTGCGGGTCGGGGGTGGTCATGATCTTGGTGGCGAGGTCTGGCGGCGCGGTGCCGGCGGCGATCTCGGCGGCGCGGGCCGCGACCAGCTGGCGGATCAGGCCGCGGATGCGGCGCGCCGTCTCGCGTACTCGGCGGGTGTGCAGCCGCGCCCAGCGGGGCAGGGCCATCAGCCCGCCCAGGTTGACCATCGGCTGCGCCTCCTGATGCTCGCGGAAGGCCTGGAAGACCTGGGCGGCGGTCGCATCCTCGATCGGGATCGAGAACAGGGTGCGGAAGATCACGTCGGCGGCGACATGGCTGGTCTGGGGTTCGATGTCGATCTCGGTCCCGTCGGCCAGCGGCGCCAGCCGGGCCACGCCGGCCTGGGCCGCATCCCACATCGCCGGGAAGGCCTCGCGCAGCCTTCCGCCCTCGAAGGCGGGGTCGATGATGCGGCGCTGGCGCAGCCTGGTCTCGCCGTTCGAGATGAAGCTGGAATTGCCGAGCAGCGGCTGCAGCCCCGCCGCCATGCGCGGCGATTTCGGGAAGTCCATCGGCCGCTTCTTCAGGATCAGCTCGACCAGCGCCGGATCGTTGCAGGTGAAGCTGTGGATGAAGGGGCCGCGGAACTCGGCCATCCAGGCGCGATAGAGCCGGTCGGATTGCGCCGACAGGATGTCGCGCCGGAAGTCGCGGATGAAGCGCCAGACCGAACCGCGGCCCTGCCGCGCCGGGGGCTTGGGCGGGATCATGTCGCCGTCCAGCGGTTCACGGCGCGCGCGATCCGGCCCGGCGAATGGCCGCGCCCGGCGAAGCGCCGGCCAAGCGTCAAGGGCCCGGCAGTGATGGCGAAATAGTCGTAATCGCCCGGCCGGTCGAAGGCGCAGAGATACTGGAAATGCAGCCGGAACCAGCGCCCGCGCAGCGCGCGCCGCTTTTCGGGAGAAAGCGTGCGGGTGAAGGCGGCGGAAAGCACCAGCGGATGCCGGCGGTCCGGCGGCTCGACGCCCGAGACCGCGACCGGATCGCACAGGCCGAACGAGCAGGCATCGCCCGGCGCGGTGACGTCCACCCAGTCCAGTTCCTCGCGCGCCGAGAGAAAGCGCAGGTCGGCGCGCAGCCGGTTCGCGCGCGGCAGGAACGACGCCATCGGCACGACATGGCCCAGCGACAGATAGGAGAGGCGGGGTCCTGACGCCGGCACCCGGCCCGAGCGGATCAGGTCCGCCAGCACCGAGACACCCAGATAGGCGCCCGAGCTGTGGCCGACCACCAGCACCTCGTCCCAGTCGCCCGCCAGCACCTCGGCGATGCGGTCGGCGAATTGCGCCAGCCGCGCTTCCAATGCCGGGGGACAGGCGCCCTGGCCCTGGGCGGTGAAGGCATAGTCGTGCATCAGATACCAGGCGAAGATCTTGCCGTCGATGCGCCGCCACAGATGCAGCCCGGCCCAGGTCAGTCCCAGCATCACCGGCAGGCCCAGCCACCAGCCGAGCCCGGTCAGCCGCCCCAGCGCCCAGCCGATCAGTGCCCCGGCCAGCGCCGAGACCAGCAGCTGCGCCAGCAGCACAACCACCGGGTAGAGCGCCGCGATCACCGGGCCGCGGCGCAGCCGCATCAGCCGGAACAGCGCCCCCGAGCCGATATAGGCCCAGGCGGTGCGGAACAGCTGGCCATAGGTCGCGAGGATGCCCTGGCCCATCGAGCCCTGCACGATGTCGGCCCAGACCAGCACCTCGAACTCGGCCTCGGCCTGCCGGCCGGCGAAATCGCCCAGGACGCCCCAGCCGAAGCCCTTGCGGTCGCGGCGCGGGCCGAAGGTCAGCCCGTAGCCCGAGATGCGTGCCTGTTCCGTCCCCTCGCGCTTGTAAAGCTCGCGATAGCGGCGGGGCGGGATCGGGTCATAGCCCGGGATGTAGAGCACGCGGCGGCGAAAGGGGCGGGTCATGAAATAAACGCTTGCTTGCGCAGGCAGAATAGCCCATCCGCGCAGGCCCGCAAGTCAGGCCGCACCCCAGCGCGCCTCGAGCTTCTCGATGGCGGCGATGCGCGCCTCGGCCGGGGGGTGCGAGAGCAGCCAGGCCGGCGCGCCCGCCCGGCCCCCGCCCGCCAGCCGGTCGAGCTTGCGAAACAGGCTTTTCTGCGGCGCGGTGCCCAGCCCGGCCTTGACCATCAGCGCGCTGGCGAAGGCGTCGGCCTCGAACTCGTCCTGGCGCGACAGCCGGGCGGCGATGGCGCTGGCGGCGATATTGGCGATCCAGACGCCGATGCCGGGCAGGAAGCGGCCCAGCACGCCCGCCAGCACCATGCGCACCACGTTTTGGCCGGCGAAATCCACCATGCGGCGCCTGGTATGGCCGTGCGCGACGTGGCCCAGCTCATGCGCGATGACCGAGGCCAGCTCGGCCTCGGTCACCTCGCCGCGGTCCAGCCGGTCGAGGAAGCCGCGGGTCAGGAAGATGCGGCCGTCGGGTGCGGCCAGCCCGTTCACATGCCCGACCTCGTAGACATGGGCCCGCACTTCGGGCAGGTCCATGGCCCGGCCCAGCCGCTCCAGCATCGGCAGCAGCCGGGGATGGCGCAGCGGTGTGGACTTGGCGTTCAGCTCGGCCTTCAGCCGCCATGCGGAAAAGAACCACATCGCGGCGGCATAAAGCAGGATCAGCAGGATCGGCGTAAGCTTCAGCATGCCGCCAATATGGGGGGTGCGGCGGGATCAGCCAAGGAGGCGCATGGCCTGGGTCAGCCCCTCAAGCGTCAGGGGCTGCATGCGGTCCTCGAAGATCTCGCGGATCATGGCGATGGACCGGGTATGGCCCCAATGCGCGCGCGGCACCGGGTTCAGCCAGACATGGTCGGGCCAGGTCTCGCGCAGGCGGCGCAGCCAGGTCTCGCCCGATTCGGGGTTCCAGTGCTCGTTGGCGCCGCCGGGGATGGCGATCTCATAGGGCGACATCGAGGCGTCGCCGACGAAGATCGCCTTGTAGTCGCGGCCGAAGCGGTTGATGACCTCCCATGTGGGCGTGGTCTCGGTCCAGCGGCGGCGGTTGTCCTTCCACAGTGCTTCATAGACGCAGTTGTGGAAATAGAAATGCTCCAGGTGCTTGAACTCGGCGCGGGCGGCCGAGAACAGCTCGTCCACCAGCCGGGAATGGTCGTCCATGCTGCCGCCGGCGTCGAGGAACAGCAGCACCTTCACGGCATTGTGTCGCTCGGGCCGGGTCTGCACGTCGATATAGCCGTGCTCGGCGCTGGCGCGGATGGTGCCGGGCAGGTCCAGCTCCTCCAGCGCACCGTGGCGGGCCCATTGCCGCAGCCGCTTCAGCGCCACCTTGATGTTGCGGGTGCCAAGCTCGACCGAATCATCGAAATCGCGGAATTCGCGCTTGTCCCAGACCTTGACCGCGCGGCGGTGGCGGCTCTCATGCTGGCCGATCCGCACGCCCTCGGGGTTGTAGCCATAGGCGCCGAAGGGCGAGGTGCCGGCGGTGCCGATCCACTTGTTGCCGCCCTGGTGGCGGCCCTGCTGCTCGGCCAGCCGCTCGCGCAGGCGCCTCATCAGCTCCTCGAAGGAACCGGCGCCCTCGACCGCGGCGCGCTCCTCGGGCGTCAAGAGCTTCTCGGCCAGCTTTTCCAGCCATTCGCGCGGGATCGAGACCTCGTTCACCAGCGCCTCGACGGGGATCTCGTCAAGGCCCGAGAAGGCTTCGGCAAAGGCGCGGTCGAACCGGTCGATATGCGCCTCGTTCTTGACCAGGGTGGCGCGGGCGAGGTGATAGAAGCCCTCGGGCGTCCAGTCCGACAGCCCGGCCTGCAGCCCCGCGAGCAGGTCCAGGTATTCCCGCAGGCTGGCCGGCACCCCATGGCGGCGCAGACTGTCGAGGAAGGGCCGGAACATCAGCCCATCCGGCTGAGGAATATGGTGAGGAATATCCCCAGCACGGTCAGCGCCAGGGCATGGGCGGCGGCATATTGCAGCTTGTCGGCGCGGCTGCCGCCGGCTTTCGCGGCGCGCATCCAGCCGATCGCTGCGCCAAGGATGAATGCGGCGATCACGATCATGGGGCAGGGCATAGCCCGCCCCCGCGCCCCTGTCGAGGGGCAGGCCCCTGAACGCCCCCCTTGAAGGCGTGGCGGGCGCAGGTTACTTTCGGACCAACTTGTTATCGGAGGGCGTGACCATGGCGCCCAGGCGTCCTGCGGGTGCGGACGCGTTCCCGAGAAAAACGGTCGAGCCTTTCGCCACCCGCCCGGCCGAGGACGGGCCGCTCTATGCGGCCTTGGATCTTGGCACGAACAGCTGCCGGATGCTGATTGCCCGCCCCGCGGGCAGCCAGTTCCAGGTGGTCGACAGTTTCTCGAAGCCGGTCCAGCTGGGCCACGGCCTCGAGGCATCAGGCAGGCTGTCGCGTCCCTCGATGGCGCGGACGGTGCATGCCCTGCAGGTGTGCCGGCGCAAGCTCGAGGCGCACAAGGTCACGCGCATGCGCCTGGTCGCGACCGAGGCTTGCCGGCGGGCGCGCAACAGCCGCGACTTCCTGCGCATGATCCGGCGCGAGACCGGGCTGCCGGTCGAGATCATCGACGCCGAGGAGGAGGCGCGGCTGGCGGTGATCTCCTGCGCGCCGCTGGTCAGCCAGCGCACCGAGCAATTGCTGGTCGTCGATATCGGCGGCGGCTCGACCGAGCTGGTCTGGATCGACCTGGAGGATGTCGAGCCCAAGGAACGCTCGCGCGCCATCATGCGGCTGGGCGACGGCTTTCGCGATCCCCTGCCGGGCGGGGCGCGGGTGGTGGATTGGATCAGCGTGCCGCTGGGCGTCGCCACGTTGCGCGACCAGTTCGAGGATGTCGAGGACGATCAGGGCCGCTTTGCGCTGATGTCCTGGCATTTCGAGGAGATGCTGGCGGATTTCACGCCCTATTCCCTGGCCCAGACCATGGAGGAAGGCTTCCAGATCATCGGCACCTCGGGCACGGTGACGACGGTGGCGGCCAGCCATCTGGGCCTGCGCCGCTATGACCGGACCAAGGTGGACGGGCTGACCATGACCTCGGCGCAGATCGACCGGGTGATCCGCGACTACCTGGCGCTTGGACCCGAGGGGCGGCGCGCCGATCCCCGCATCGGGCGCGAGCGCCACGCGCTGATCATGTCGGGCGCCGCGATCCTGCAGACGCTGATGCGGGTCTGGCCGACGACGCGGCTGTCGGTCGCCGATCGCGGCCTGCGCGAGGGGCTGCTTTATGCGCAGATGGTCAAGGACGGGGTGTTGGCCCCGGATGGCATGAACGGGGTGGCATGAGATGAGCGACGACAAGAAGCCGGGTTCGGGACGCAAGAGCTCGGGCCGCGGCCAGCGCGACCTGCGGGTGCGGGTGAAATCGGCCAAGGGGCGCAAGCTGTCGAGCACGCTCTGGCTGGAGCGGCAGCTGAACGATCCCTATGTCGCGAGGGCGAAGCGCGAGGGCTATCGCGGCCGCGCTGCCTACAAGATCCTGGAGCTGGACGACAAGTATCGCTTCCTGGTGCCGGGCGCGCGGGTGGTCGATCTGGGCTGCGCGCCGGGCGGCTGGTGCCAGGTGGCGGTGGCGCGCGTCAACGCGCTTGGCGAGAAGCCCGGCAAGAAGGTCGGTCGGGTGCTGGGCGTGGACCTGCAGGAGGTCGATCCCATCGCCGGGGCCGAGATCCATCAGCTGGACTTCCTGTCGGACGGCGCGGACGAGCAGGTCAAGGCCTGGCTGGGCGGGCGCGCCGACGTGGTGATGTCGGATATGGCCGCGGCCTCGTCCGGGCACAAGGGCACCGACCACCTGCGCATCGTGGCGCTGGTCGAGGCGGCGGCGCAGCTGGCCTTCGACGTGCTGGAGCCGGGCGGCACCTTCGTCGCCAAGGTGCTGGCGGGCGGGGCCGAGACCGAGATGCAGGCCATGCTCAAGCGCAATTTCCGCAAGGTGGCGAATGTGAAACCGCCGGCCAGCCGCTCGGATTCCTCGGAGAAATTCGTGGTGGCGCAAGGGTTCCGGGGCCGGGGGGACGAGGCGGCCCCAGAGGGCGGGCCGGCTGATCCGGACTGAGGCGGCTGTGCTGCGCCGGGAGATTCGTGGAGGCGCAGGGTTCGAACACGGCGGTGCCGGATATGGCGGCGCCCAAGGCAACAGGCCGGGGATCCGGTCTGCGTGTCCGGCGCGGACCGAAGCGGCCCCGCAACGGATCGAAGCGGCAGGCCATCCCCCGCGGCCGGGGGCGGGCTTGTCCGTTCCGCGCCGGCAAGCCAGGCAGCCGACAATCGTGGCACTGGCAGGGTTCATGAAGGCGGGGAAAGGCCGGGCTGGACAAGCCGGTTCGCCTGACTCCACCGCTCCGGCTTCGGCAGGTTGTGCGGCTTGCGGCGCGGCTTCGGGTGCGACAAGCTCTCTGGCCCATGGGCCCCGTGCCGCGTTCCGTGCTGCACGCCGGCGGGCGACCGTGATGGCGCAGCGGCCCCGCGATGGCGGGGAGGCGGTTCCGAACCTTTCGGCCCGATCAGCCGGGATCGCCGGGCGGGTCGCCAGGGGCTTCCCGCATCAGCGCGCGATAGGCTTCGGGCGTGCGGCCGGTCGCGGCCTGGAAGGCGCGCATGAAATGGCCAAGCCCGGCATAGCCCAGCTCCTCGGCGATCTCGGGGATCGGCTTTGCGCTGGCGCGCAGCGCCTCGGTCGCCGCTTGCAGCCGCAGGTCGTAGAGCAGGTCCAGCGCACCGCGCCCCCGGCTCTGGCGGCAGGCGCGGTCCAGATGCGCCTGCGTGCAGCCCAGCCGCCCGGCCATTTCCGCGATGGTCTGGCTGCGGTCGAGCTCTTGCCGGGCGAGTTGCAGGAAGCGTTCGGTCAGCGGCCGCGCCTCGGCGATGCTGTCGCCGCGCGGTTCGGGCCGGCCCGGCCGGTCCTCAAGCCGGGACAGCGCCACCGCGATCAGCCCCAGTTGGTGGCGCGTCGCCTCGTCGCCCCCGGGATGGCGCGCCGCTCCCTCGGCCAGGGCGAGGATGGCGGGGTCCAGAATCCCGGCATCCTCGGGCGCGGGCAGGCCGCAGCGAAAGCCCCGGGGCAGCGGCTGGTCGCGGAACCAGTCGGGCGGGATCAGCAGCGCCTGGCCCGCGACATCCGGCGGCGGCTTCAGCGAAAAGGCGGTGCCGGCGGGAATGAAGGCCAGGCGCCCGGCGGTGACGGGGCGGTTGTGGCGCGGAAACTGCACCGTGACCATGCCCGAGCCGGGCCGGATCAGCACATGATCGCCGCGGACGCGCGGGGCGGGCGGGGCGGTCCGGCTGCGCGTGGCGCCGCCCCAATGGAAGCCGGAAAGCGGAATCAGCCGCAAGCCGTCGCCGGGCCGGCCCCGGGGCAGGGCGCGCGGAGCAGGCCGGTCCGGCGCGGCCTCGGTCGTGCCGGCGACGGTCGGGGCCAGGACCGAGGGCCTTTGCGCCTGCGCCGCCGCCGGCTGCGATTCGCGCTGCAACCGGGGGTCGTGCTCGGCCGGTTCCATGATCCCCGGCGCGGTGATGCCGGCCGCCAGCAGCCGGGCCGCCGCGGGATCGGAATCGGTGCTGTCGAAGGCGCGAAAGGCTTTGTTCATAAGGGCGCGGCTTTCAGCAAATCCATAAACACAACCTAGACTCCGGGCGCGGGTTCCCGAAGCGTTTACACAGCTTATGGTTGCCAAAAGTTTAATATGTCTCTTTTTCGTGACGGCTCAGCGGCCGGTCTCGATCCAGCGCCAGTCGCGCATCCGGCCGCGAAAGAAGCTGCGCTGCGCCTTGGCATATTGCCGGGTGGCGGTGATCGCCCGCTCTGCCGCCTCGTCGAGGCCGAGCGCGCCTTGCAGATGCGCCACCAGCTCGGGCGCGCCGATGGCCTTGGCCCAGAGCGCGTCGGGGTTCCAATGCGGCAGCATCGCCCGCACCTCCTCCAGCGCGCCCTGGTCGAGCATCAGGCGAAAGCGCCGGGCGATGCGCCCGGCCAGCCAGTCGCGATCGGATTGCAGCACCAGCCGATGCGCGGCGTCAGGCGCGATCAGTGGCGGCGGCGTTTCCGCCTGCCATGCGGCGATGCCGCGGCCGGTGGTCCTGAGCACCTCCCAGGCGCGCTGCACGCGCACCGGGTTCTGCAGGTCGATACGCGTTCGGGTCGGCGAATCGAGCCCGGCGATCATCTGCGCCAGCCCGTCGGGTTCGCGCAGAAGCGCGTCGGCGCGGGCGCGGATCTCGGGCGGGGTGGGCGGGATGACGGCCAGCCCGCGGGTCAGCGCGTTCAGGTATAGGCCGGTGCCGCCGACCACGATCAGCCGGCCGCGCAGCGCAGCGACCTCGGCCAGCCATTCGCCCACGGAATAAAGCCGCCCCGGCGCGACATGGCCGTAGAGCGCATGCGGCGCGCGGGCCTCGTCCTCGGCCGGCGGACGCGCGGTCAGCACCCGCCAGCAGGACCAGACCTGCAGCGCATCGGCATTGACCACGGTGCCGCCCTGCGCCTCGGCGATCTGCAGCGCCAGCGCGGATTTGCCGCTGGCGGTCGGCCCGGCGATCAGCACATGACGCGCGGGATCGAGCTCGGCCAGGATCTGGTGACGCAGGGTCATTTCGGCATCCGTCGGCGGCGGTTGAACATGGGGCCTGTTTGCGACATTTTGCGCGCCGATGAAACTCCCGCGAAAAAGGTGAACCCATGTCGGAAAGCGCGTCCAAGACCCCCGGAAGCTATTCGCGCGTCATGCTGAAGATTTCGGGCGAGGCGCTGATGGGCGACCAGGGCTACGGCCTGCATCCGCCGACCGTCGCCCGCATCGCGCAGGAGGTCAAATCCGTCCATGACATGGGCATCGAGATCTGCATGGTCATCGGCGGCGGCAACATCTTCCGCGGGCTGCAGGGCAGCGCCCAGGGCATGGAGCGGGCGACCGCCGACTACATGGGCATGCTCGCCACGGTGATGAACGCGCTGGCCATGCAGGCGGCGCTGGAGGCGCTGAAGATCCACACCCGGGTGATCTCGGCCATCCGCATGGACGAGGTCTGCGAGCCCTATATCCGCCGCCGCGCCGTCCGCCACCTGGAAAAGAAGCGCGTCTGCATCTTCGCTGCCGGCACCGGCAACCCCTATTTCACCACCGACACCGCCGCCACCCTGCGCGCCAACGAGATGAATTGCGAGGCGATCTTCAAGGGCACCAAGGTCGACGGCGTCTATGACAAGGACCCGAACAAGTTCGCGGATGCCAAGCGCTACGAGGACGTGACCTATGACGAGGTGCTGCAGAAGCATCTGGGGGTCATGGACGCTTCGGCCATCGCGCTGGCGCGCGACAACGACCTGCCGATCATCGTCTTCTCGCTGGACGAGCCGGGCGGTTTCCGGGGGATTCTGGCCGGCAGCGGCACATATACGCGCGTGCACGGGTAAAATCCCCGTATAGGCTTTGCCATGCGGGCGTGGCTCGGCTAAAAGCCCTGAAAACCACAGCACAGAGGCCATGACCGAGCATGTCCGACGAGATCGAGATCGATACCGACGACCTGGAACGCCGCATGAAGGGCGCGATGGAATCCCTGCGCCATGAATTCGCGTCGCTGCGCACCGGCCGCGCCTCGGCCAGCATGGTCGAGCCGATCATGGTCGATGCCTATGGCTCGCCCACGCCGATCAACCAGATCGGCACGGTGAACGTGCCCGAGCCGCGCATGGTCACGATCAACATCTGGGACAAGGCGCTGGTCGGCAAGGCCGAGAAGGCGATCCGCGAATCGGGCCTGGGCATCAACCCGCAGCTCAACGGCACCATCATCATGCTGCCGATCCCCGAGCTGAACGAGGAGCGCCGGCGCGAGCTGACCCGCGTCGCCGCGCAATATGCCGAACATGCCCGCGTCGCCATCCGCAACGTGCGCCGCGACGGCATGGATCAGATCAAGAAGGCCAAGTCCTCGGGCATGTCCGAAGACGACCAGAAGTTCTGGGAAACCGCGGTGCAGGAGCTGACCGACAAGATGATCGCCTCGGTCGACCAGGCGCTCGAGGCGAAGCAAGCCGAAATCATGCAGGTCTGATCGCATGGCCGAGATCGCAGCCAGCCTGGCGAAGTCCGAGGGACAGGGACAGCGGCCCCGTCACGTCGCCATCATCATGGATGGCAACGGCCGCTGGGCCAAGAACCGGGGCTGGCCGCGCCTCGTCGGCCATCGGCGCGGCGCCGAGCGCGTCAAGCAGATCGTCCGCGCCTGCCCCGATCTCGGGGTGAACTGGCTGACGGTCTATGCCTTCTCGACCGAGAACTGGAAACGCTCGACCGAGGAGGTGCTGGGCCTGATGGCCATCTTCGCCCGCTATATCGAGCGCGAGGCCGACGGGCTTTCCGCCGAGGGCGTGCGCATGCGCTTCATCGGCGGGCGCGAGCGGCTGGAGCCCAAGCTGCAGCGGCTGATGAACGGGATCGAGGCGCGCACCGCCGGCAACACCCGGCTGAACCTGACCGTGGCGATCAATTACGGCGGCCGGGACGAGCTGACCCGGGCGGCGGCGCGGCTGGCGGCCCGCATCGCCCGCGGCGAGATCGCCGAGCCGACCGAGGCCGATCTGGCCGATTGCCTGGACACCGCCGGCCATCCCGATCCCGATCTGGTGATCCGCACCTCAGGCGAGACGCGGACCTCGAATTTCCTGCCCTTCCAGGCCGCCTATTCGGAATATGAGTTCACGCCGACGCTCTGGCCGGATTTCACGCCCGACCACCTGGCCGAGATCCTGGACCGCTACGGGCTGCGCGAGCGGCGCTTCGGCGGCGCATGAGCGGCAAGGGGCCACAGCCGGGCCGGTTGCGCGGCGCCCTGCAGCGCGGGCGCGACAAATGGGCCGACCTCTGGCCGCGCGTCCTGTCGGGCGCGGTGCTGGCGGTGCTGGGGCTCTTGCTGCTGCTGTCCTCGGGGCTGTGGATCCGGCTGGGCGTCTCGGCCGTCATCGGCGTGATGATGTGGGAGCTGGCGCGGCTGACCGGCTGGCGCCACCCCGAGTTCCACAGCCCGCGCCATCCGGTGCTGATCGGCATCTTGTCGGGGCTGGTGATGCTGGCGATGCTGGTGCTGCCCGGCGACTGGCCTATGGCGCTGGCGCTGGTGCCGATGCTGGCCGGCTGGCACGGCACGCATGAGCACGAGCGGCCGGCCTATCTGCTGTTCACCCTGGCGATCCTGGGCTCGGGCTATGCGCTGGTGGTGATCCGCGAGGTGATGGGCCTGCCCACCCTGGCCTGGATCGTCGGCACCGTGGTGCTGTCCGACCTGCTGGGCTATTTCGCCGGCCGCAAGCTGGGCGGGCCGCGCTTCTGGCCGGCGATCAGCCCCAAGAAGACCTGGAGCGGCACCGTGGCCGGCTGGGCCGGGGCGCTGGCTCTGGCGCTGGCGCTGGTGCTGGCCGGGCAGGCGCCCTGGCCGGTGCTGATCCTCGGTCCGCTGATCGCGGTGGCCGGGCAGTTCGGCGACATCGCGGAAAGCTGGCTCAAGCGCCGGGTCGGGGTCAAGGACAGTTCCGAGCTGATCCCCGGCCATGGCGGCGCCATGGACCGGTTCGACGCCATGGCGGGGGCGCTGCTGGTGGCGCTGGTTCTGCTGGTCGTCAATCTCTTGCCAGTGATCGGAGGCTGAGACGATGCGCAGCATATCGGTGCTGGGCGCGACCGGGTCGGTCGGCGAAAGCGCGTTCGATCTGTTGATGCGGGCCGGCGGGCCGGAGCGATTCCGCACCATCGCCCTGACCGGCGGCGGCAATGTCGCGCGCCTGGCCCAGATGGCCCGGGCGCTGCGGGCCGGGATCGCCGTCACCGCCTGGCCGGAATGCCTGCCCGCGCTGCGCGCGGCGCTGGCCGGCAGCGGCATCGAGGCCGCGGCCGGGGCCGACGCCGTCGCCGAGGCGGCCGCCCGTCCGGCCGACTGGACGCTGTCCGCCATCGTCGGCGCGGCGGGCCTGCCGCCGGGGCTGGAGGTGCTCAAGCGCGGTGGCACGCTGGCGCTCGCCAACAAGGAAACCCTGGTCGCCGCCGGGCCGCTGGTCATGGCCCGCGCCCGCGAGACCGGCGCGCGCATCCTGCCGGTCGATTCCGAACATTCCGCGATCTTTCAGGCGCTTCAGGGCGAAGACCTCGATTCCGTCGAGCATGTGACCATCACCGCTTCGGGCGGCGCCTTCCGCGACTGGCCGCTGGAGCGGCTGGCACAGGCCACGGTGGCCGAGGCCAGCCGGCATCCGAACTGGGACATGGGCCAGCGCATCACCATCGACAGCGCCAGCATGTTCAACAAGGCGCTGGAGGTCATCGAGGCGCATGAATTCTTCGGCCTCGGCATCGACCGGCTGCGGGTGCTGGTGCATCCGCAATCGATCATCCACGCCATGGTCACGCATCGCGACGGCGGCAGCATCGCGCATCTGGGGGCGCCGGACATGCGCCACGCCATCGGCTATGCGCTGAACTGGCCGGCGCGCGCCGCCCTGCCGGTGCCGGCGCTGGATCTGGCGGCGCTCGGCAGCCTGACCTTTGCCGAGCCGGACGAGGCGCGCTGGCCGGCGCTGCGCCTGGCGCGCGAGGCGATCACCGCCGGCGGCGCCGCCGGAGCGGTGCTGAACGCCGCCAAGGAGCAGGCGCTGGACGACTTCATCGCCGGCCGCATCCGCTTTACCGACATGGCCCCGGCGGTCGAGCACGCGCTGGAACAGGCCGCGCGCGAGCCCGGCTTCGCCCGAAGCCCGCGCGATCTCGGCGAGGTGCTGCACTGGGACGGCTTCGCCCGGCGGGCGGCGGCGCAATGGCAGGGGGCGGCATGAGCCTGGCTCTGGACATGATGGGCGGTTTCCTGTGGACGGCGGCGGCCTTCATCGTGGCGCTGTCGGTCATCGTCACCGTGCACGAATACGGCCATTACATCATCGGCCGGCTCTGCGGCATCAAGGCCGAGGTGTTTTCGCTGGGCTTCGGGCCCCGGCTCGCCGCGCGGCGCGACCGGCACGGCACGGTCTGGCAGGTGGCGGCGATCCCGCTGGGCGGCTATGTGCGCTTTCTGGGCGATGCCGATGCGGCCAGCGCCGGCTCGGTGCCGGTCGAACCGGCCCGCGCGCGTCAGAGCCTGACCGGCGCGCCGCTCTGGGCGCGCTTCGCCACCGTGGCGGCGGGGCCGGCGTTCAACTTCGCCCTGTCGATCCTGGTCTTTGCCGGCATGGCGATCTGGCAGGGCCTGCCGGTCGACGAGGTCGAGGTCGGCCGCCTGCACCCGACCCCTCCGGGGGTCGAGATGCAGCTGCAGCCCGGCGACCGCATCCTGGCGCTGGACGGCCGGCCGGTCGCAAGCTGGCGCGATCTGGGCGCGGCGGCGGCCGATCTGCCCTCGCGGCCCGTCCATGACTGGACCGTGCTGCGCGACGGCGCCGAAATCACCGTGCCCGGCCCCGATCCCATGCCGCCGCTGGTCACCGGCATCGCGCCGCGCAGCCCGGCGGCCTCGGCGGGGCTGAAGCCGGGCGACGTGATCCTGGCCATTGACGGCGCGCCGGTTTCGCGCTTCGACGAGCTGCGGGCGCATGTGGCCGAGGCCGAGGGCCGGCCGGTGCTGCTGAAGGTCTGGCGCGAGGGCGAGGGCGTGGCCGATTATACCCTGGCCGCGCGCGAGCAGGACCTGCCCACGGATGAGGGCTATACCCGGCGCTGGCTGATCGGCGTGACCGGCGGCGGCACCTATTTCGAGCCGGCGACCCGTCCGGCCGGCCTGGCCGAGGCGCTGGGGATCGGCGCCGCGCGCACCTGGGACATCATCGCCTCGTCGGTCTCGGGGCTCTGGGCGATGATCAGCGGGCAGATCGGCAGCTGCAACCTCGGCGGCGCCATCTCGATCGCCGAGACCACGGGGCAGGCGGCCTCGGCGGGCGGCGGCAATTTCATCTGGTGGATCGCGGTGCTGTCGGCGGCCATCGGTTTCCTGAACCTGCTGCCGGTGCCGGTGCTGGATGGCGGGCACCTGATGTTCTATCTCTACGAGGCGGTGGCGGGCCGGCGGCCGTCGGACCGGGTGATGGACATCCTGTCGGCTCTGGGGCTGGCGGCGGTGCTGTCGCTGATGGTTCTGGGCCTCACCAACGATCTTTTCTGCCCCTGACCGGCCCTGACCTTTTGACAGTCCCGCCCGCTTCGCTGTATCCATCGGGGCAAATCCGGTGGGGCCAACCCGCCGGGCAACGCATTACTCGCGAGGGGCGGCGATGACGGACAGGAAACTCGGCAAAGGCGCACTGGCGCTGATCTCGGCGCTGGCAGTGGCCGCGCCTGTCGCAATGACGGCCGTGCCCGCCTCGGCCTATGTCTTCAGCAACGTGCGGATCGAGGGCAACCAGCGGATCGAACCCGCGACCATCCTGTCCCATCTGGACCTGCCGCGCGGCCAGGACGTTTCGGCGGGGGCGCTGAACGACGCGCTGCAGCGGCTGCAGAATTCCGGCCTGTTCGAGACGGTCGAACTGGTGCCCTCGGGCGGCACGCTGGTCGTGCGGGTGGCGGAATATCCCACCATCAACACCATCGCCTTCGAGGGCAACAAGCGGCTCAAGGACGAGAACCTGGCGGAAATCGTCAGGTCGCAGTCGCGCCGGGTCTATTCGCCCGCCCAGGCCGAGGCCGACGCCGCCGCGATCAGCCAGGTCTATGCCTCGCAGGGGCGCTTGGCCGCCCGGGTCGATCCGCGCATCATCCGCCGCGGCAGCAACCAGGTCGATCTGGTCTTCGAGATCCGCGAAGGCGACGTGACCGAGATCGAGCGCATCGGCTTCGTCGGCAACCGGGCCTTTTCCGACCGCCGGTTGCGCAACGTGCTGCAGACCAAGCAGGCGGGCATCCTGCGCACCTTCATCCGCCGCGACACCTTCGCCCCCGACCGCATCGCGCTGGACGAGAAGCTGCTGACCGATTTCTACCGCTCGCGCGGCTATGCCGATTTCCGCGTCCAGGCCGTGGCGCCCGAGCTGGCGCGTGAACGCGACGCCTTCTACATCACCTTCCAGATCCAGGAAGGCCCGCGCTATACCTTCGGCAATGTCACCACCGTCAGCGAGATTCCGGGCGTCGATGCGGCCGAGTTCGGGGCCCAGAACCGGGTCAAGCGCGGCGCCGTCTACAACCCCACCGTGATCGACACCACCATCCGCCGGATGGAGGCGCTGGCGCTGCGCAAGGGGCTGGATTTCGTCAATATCGAGCCGCGCATCACCCGCAACGAGCGCAACCAGACGCTGGACCTGACCTTCGCCCTGACCCGCGGCCAGCGCGTCTTCGTCGAGCGCATCGACATCGAGGGCAACACCACCACGCTTGACGAGGTGATCCGCCGCCAGTTCACCACGGTGGAGGGCGACCCCTTCAACCCGCGCGAGATCCGCAATTCCGCCGAGCGGCTGCGGGCGCTGGAATATTTCTCGGACGTGCAGGCCGAAAGCCGTCCCGGATCGTCGCCCGAGCAGGTCATCGTCGACGTGAACGTCGAGGAGCAGCCGACCGGCAGCCTGAGCTTCGGCGTCAGCTACGGCGTGGCCAGCGGCGTGGGCTTCAACGCCGCGCTGTCGGAAAAGAACTTCCTGGGCCGCGGGCAGGAGGTGAGCCTGTCCTTCGCCACCGGCTCGGGCACGCAATCCTCGGGCCTGACCTTCATCGAGCCGTATTTCCTGGGCCGCAACCTCAAGGCGCGGGCGCAGGTCTGGTACAACACCACCGACCGGCTGAATTCGGATTACAACACCCGCACCGTGGGCGTGCTGACCGGGATGGAGTTCCCGATCTCGGAAAACGGCCGGCTCGAACTGCGCTACAAGCTCAGCAAGGACACGCTCTTCGACGTGGACCCGATCCATGTCGATCCGGAAAGCGGCCGCATCGTCGGCTCGTCGCCGATCCTCTACAACGAGCAGGGCGGTTTCTTCACCTCGGCGGTCGGCTATACCTACAGCTATGACAGCCGCATCGCCGGACTCGATCCGCTGACCAGCTATCGGCTGCGCTTCAGCCAGGATTATGCCGGCCTGGGCGGCGACGTGAAATCGGTCACCAGCACGCTTTACGCCGGCGTCGAAAGCCGGGCCTGGCGCGAAAGCGTGACCATGCTGGCCGAGTTCGAGGCGGGCGCCGTGCATATGCTGGACGACCAGAGCAGCCGGTTCATGAACCGCTTTACCGGCAACAGCAAGGTCCGCGGCTTCGAGCCGAACGGCTTCGGCCCGCGCGACCTTGAGGCGCCGAACCAGGACGCGCTTGGCGGCAACTATTTCTGGGCGCTGCGCACCGAGCTGCAGTTCCCGCTGGGCCTGCCCGAGGAATACGGCATCACCGGCGGCCTGTTCGCCGATGCCGGTTCGGTCTGGGGGCTGGACAACCGCATCGGCGCCAATGGCGTCGAGGTCGACGACGGCATGAAGATCCGCGCCGCGATCGGCGCCTCGGTCTTCTGGACCACGCCGATCGGGCCGCTGCGCTTCAACTTCGCCAAGGCCCTCAAGAAAGAGGACTATGACGAAGAGCAGGCCTTCGACCTGACCATCTCGACCCGGTTCTGATGTTCCGGCGGCGGGGCATCGCGGCGTTCCTGGCGCTGGCTGCCCTGCTGGCAGCCGGGCCCGGCGCTCTGGCCCAGCAGCAGGGCGCATCGCCGCCCCCTGCCGACTCTCCCGGCCGCTCGGTGCCGCCCATCGTCGTGGACACGCCGCCGCCCAACGGCGATGCGGTGCTGCCGGTGCTGACGCTGGACCAGGATACGCTTTACCTGCGGTCGCAATGGGGCCAGCGCGTGCAGGACGAGCTGGAGCAGCGCGGGCGCGAGATCGCGGCCGAAAACGACCGTCTGGCCGATCAGTTCTCGGCCGAGGAGCAGCAGCTGACCGCCCTGCGCCAGACCCTGCCGCCAGACGAGTTCCGCCAGCGCGCCGACGAATTCGACAAGCGCGTGGTCGAGGTCCGCCGTGCCCGCGACGCCGCCGCCCGCGAATTGCAGGCCGAGGCGGATGAGGAACGCCAGGCCTTCTTCCGTGCCGCGCTGCCGGTGCTGGCGGCGCTGATGCGCGAGCGGGGCGCGGTGGTGGTTCTGGACCAGCGCGCGATCTTCGTCGCCGCGCAAGCCATCGACGTCACCGAGCTGCTGATCGAGCGCATGGATCGCGAGGTGGGGCCGGGCCCCTTGGATGAGCCGGCCGAAAGCGAGGCGCCGGACCCCGCCACGCCCGGCGAAGCGCCTGCCGAGTCCCCGGCCGAAGCACCTGCGGAAGCGCCCGGGGAGGGTGGCCCGCAGCCGGAGGCGCCGGATACGCCCGAGGCGGCGGAGCAGTAGGCGGCGGATCTTCAGCCTCGCCGCGACGGCTGCGGCCGGAACCGACCGGCAGGCCGGGGCAATGGCGAGGCGCGGATTTTCTGCCGCATCCCGGCCCCGGGGGCGGCAGGCCCCCGGAACGCGGACCTAGCCGACGCGGCGGTCCAGCGCGCCGATGCGTTCCGTCAGCAGGGAAAAGAAGCCCTGCGGCTCGACATCGCGGATGAAGGTGGCGTTCGGGGTCCGTCCGCTGACCCGCCACCAATCGGCGACGGTCATGCCCAGCGTGTATTCGCCCTGAGTCTCGATCTCGACATTGATGTAGCGGCCCGAGAACAGCTCGGGCTGCAGGAGCCAGGCGATGGTGCAGGGGTCGTGCAGGGGGGCGCCCTCGCTGCCGTATTTCTCGCGGTCGAAACGCTCGAAGAAATCGGTCCAGCTGGCGACCGCCTGGCCGACCCGGCCCATGGCGCGCATGCCCTCGACCCAGGCGCGGCTGGTCAGGGCGCGGTGCGTCACGTCCAGCGACATCACCGTCAGCGGCGCGCCGCTGGCAAAGACCAGTTTTGCCGCCTCGGGATCGACATAGATGTTGAACTCGGCGGTGGGGGTGATGTTGCCGACCTCGAAATAGGCGCCGCCCATCAGCACGATCTCCTGCACGCGCGGGACAATGTCGGGCGCGCGCCGGAAGGCGGTGGCGATATTGGTCAGCGGGCCGATCGGCACCAGGGTGACGCTGCCCGGCTTCTCGCGGCGCAGGGTCTCGATCAGGAAGTCCACGGCATGGCCCGGGGCGAGGGGCATGGCCGGCTCGGGCAGGGTGACGCCGTCGAGCCCGGTCTTGCCGTGCACGTGCTCGGCGGTGACCAGCTTGCGGCTGAGCGGCGCGTCACAGCCGGCATGGACCGGCAGGTCCGGGCGGCCGGCCAGCTCGCAGATCATCCGGGCGTTCCGCTCGGTGTGGTGCAGCGGCACGTTGCCGGCGACCACGCTGAGGCCCAGCACCTCCAGCTCGGGGCTGGCCAGCGCCAGCAGGATGGCGACCGCGTCGTCCTGGCCCGGATCGGTGTCGATGATGATCTTGCGCGCCATGGGTTTCCCTTTGCTGCGTTTGCGGGGGCAGGGAAGCCCGGCCGGAGCCGGGATGCAAGCCCCCTGTCTAGCCGCCGGCCGGCCGCAGATGGGTGATGCCCGCAGCCGCCGCCCGCGCCAGCGCCGGGTCGAGCGACATCACCACATATTCGCCGCGCCGCCACAGCTCGGCCATGTCGTCGTAATGGCGCGAGAGCGGATGGCCGGACTGCCCGGTCGAGATGATGAAGACCGAGCTGTCGGGATCGGCCAGGTCATAGACCCCGCGATAGGCCGCGCCCGTCACGTTCAGCCAGGGATTGCGGCCATGGCCGAGGAACCCGGCCTGGGCGATGGTGGAACTGCCGCCCGAGGTCGGCTGGATCAGGTTCACGATGTAAGAGATGCCGCGCATGTCCCCCAGCGCCGGATGGACGTGCCGGGCCCGGTGCAGGTCGCCCCAGCGCCAGCTGGCGAGGTCGGGCCCGAAGCGCGCGACCAGATCCAGCAGCGCCGCGTCGAGCGCCTGCCGGGCGATCTGGGTGCAGGTCTCGACCGGGGCGGATTGCCGGATGTCGCACCAGGCCGAGGCGCCTCCGATGTCGCGGAACACCCGGTCGATGAAATCGGGATAGAGCTGGGTCAGCGCGTCGGCCAGCGGCCCGAGATCGTCGCGCACCAGCCGGTCCTGCAGCGCCCGCATCCAGGCGGCATAGATCATCGGCTCGGGCAGGTGCTCGCTCATGGCGCCGTCCCAATTGGCCAGCAGCGCCAGCGCGTCCTGGCGCAGCCGTTCGGGCGTGCCCTGGGCGGCGGGCTCGCCGGTGAACCACAGCTCGGCGCCGACCAGCGGCAGCAGGGCGCGGGCGACCGGGCTGACGATGTCGTTCTGCGCGGCGATGAAGCTGTCGCGGGAATGCACCTCGCGCGTGTCGATCAGGTGGCGCAGCCGGTTCAGCCGGTGGCCGTCGCCCCAGTCATGGCCAAGCCCGCCCGCGCCCGGCGGCGCCGCGCCGGTCGCGGCCACGATGCCGCTGTCCGGGCTGAGCCGGGTCAGCTCGGCGGGGGCGGGGCTGAGCCCCTGCCAGCGGTTCTCGGCGATCCAGCCCGGCGCGGGGAGGCGTCCCGCCGTCTGGTGGCCCGGCGGGCGATGCGGCACGGCGCCGGCCAGGACCTCGCCCACGCCTTGCGCGTCGGCCAGCGTCACCGTCAGGGCCGGGGCGATCATCTCGTGCAGCGCCCCGGCCGCCGCCTGCCGGTCCTGCGCCCGCATCAGCCCGACCAGCGCCGTCATGCTGCGGTCGTTGCCATAGCCGCCGGTCCAGGCCAGCGCCGCGACATGGCCGGCGGGCAGGATGGTGGCGATGTCCAGATGCGCGCCGGGAATGACCGGGCCGTTTTCGGTCTCGCGCAGGGTGATGGTCTGCGGCTCGGCGCCGCGGATGCGCAGGGTCTCGCGCCGGGTGGTGAATTCGGTCCAGCCGCTCGCGCCGCGATAGCGGTTCGGGTCGCCGGGCTGCACTTCCTCGATATAGAGGTCCTGGTCGTCGATCTGCGCCGGGGTGATGCCCCAGGCAAGGCCGGTGTTGCGCCCGGACAGCACGGCGGGAATGCCGGGGATGGTGCCGCCGATCACCCCGCCCGAGCGAAGCTCGATCCGCGCCAGATACCACAGGCCCGGCGCGGTCAGGGCGAATTGCGGGTCGTTGGCCAGAAGCGCGCCGCCCGCCGCCGTGCGCCCGGCCGCGGCGGCAAAGCCGTTGGCCGAGGCGCCCGCCGCCGGCGCGAGGTAGCCCGCCAGCGTCGCGGTCCAGTCCCGCGGCCCGGTGCCGCGTTCCGGCGCGGCGAATCGCGCGCCGGGGAATAATGTGGCATAGGCCGGCAGGGGCGGCTCTCCGCGCATCGCGACCAGCTCCTGCCCGCGTTCGGGGACGGCCAGAGACAGCCGCGCCCGCAGCACCTCGCGCCGCATCTGCACGCTGGACGAGGCGGCCAGCAGCTTCAGGATCGCCAGCGAATCCGCCGGTTCCCAATAGGCGATATCCTCGGGATAGAGGAAGAATTCCGGCGCGCCGCGCCCGCGCGCGCCCAAGTTGACCTGTTCGATCCAGGCATTGACGCCCGCGGCATAGGCCTGCAGCGCCTCCAGCACCTCGGGGTCCTGCGCCTGAAGCGAGGCGCGGGCATTGCGGTAAAGCCCCAGCCGCCGCGCCAGGTCGTCGGCCGAAAGCGCGCCGATGCCATAGATCTCGGCCAGCCGGCCCTGCGCGGCGCGGCGCAGGACGGTCATCTGGAACAGCCGGTCCTGCGCATGGGCAAGGCCAAGCGCGAAGAACACGTCGCGGTCGCTTTCCCCGAAGATATGCGGCACGTCCTCGGTGGTGCGCACGATCTCGACCGGGGCCGAAATGCCCTCGACCGCATAGCTGCCGTCGTAATCGGGCAGCGAGCGGATGGCGAAATACCAGGCCAGCGCCACCAGCGCGACGGTCAGAAAGATCAGCCCGACCGTCAGGCGCACAAGCCAGCGGAAAAGTGTCACCATGAAAAGGCGCGGTCCCGAGCTTGGGCGCGAGAGGTTGACCCCCGCGCCGGGTGATGAAATTCATCGGGGTGAATAGGGCAGGGCGCGTGCCGGATCAACGCGCCTTTACGAGATGAGGGAGAGAATCTGATGGCACGCGTGGCATTTCTGGGACTTGGGGTGATGGGCTTTCCCATGGCGGGGCATCTGGCCGCCGCCGGGCACGAGGTGACGGTCTGGAACCGCAGCCCCGCCAAGGCCGAGGCCTGGGCCGGGCGCCACAAGGGCCGTGTGGCGGCCACCGCCCGCGAGGCGGCCGAGGGCGCGGAATTCATCATGGCCTGCGTCGGCAATGACGACGACCTGCGCCAGGTCTGCCTGGGCGAGGCCGGCGCCTTTGCCGGCATGGGCAAGGGCGCGGTCTTCGTCGATCACACCACGGTTTCGGCGTCGGTGACGCGCGAGCTTTCGGCGCTGGCGGCTGAGGCGGGGCTAGGCTTCGTCGACGCACCGGTCTCGGGCGGGCAGGCGGGGGCCGAGAACGGCCAGCTTTCGGTGATGTGCGGCGGCACGCCGGCCGATTACGCCCAGGCCGAGCCGGTGATCGCTGCCTATGCCAAGATCTGCAGGCTCATGGGCCCTTCGGGCGCCGGGCAGCTGACCAAGATGTGCAACCAGATCGCCATTGCCGGGCTGGTGCAGGGCCTGTCGGAATCGCTGCATTTCGCCGAGAAGGCGGGGCTGTCGATTCCCGAGGTGGTCGAGGTCATCAGCCAGGGCGCCGCCGGCAGCTGGCAGATGGCGAACCGTCACCAGACCATGGCCGAGAACCGCTTCGACTTCGGCTTCGCGGTGGACTGGATGCGCAAGGACCTGGCCATCTGCCTCGCCGCCGCGGACGAGACCGGCGCCAGCCTGCCGGTGACGGCGCTGGTCGACCAGTTCTACAAGGAGGTGCAGGCCATGGGCGGCGGGCGCTGGGACACCTCGTCGCTGATCGCGAGGCTGCGCAAGTGACGCCCGCGCTTGCCAAGGGCGCGGGGATCGCGCTATCAGCCGGCTCGGGGGCGGTTAGCTCAGTTGGTAGAGCGTCTCGTTTACACCGAGAATGCCGGGGGTTCGAGTCCCTCACCGCCCACCATTCTCCCGGAGCCCGGCCATGAGCGGAACCCTGTCCAGCCTGCGCATCGTCGAGATCGCCGGCATCGGCCCCACGCCCTTTTCGGCCATGTGGCTGGCCGATCACGGCGCGCAGGTGGTCCGCATCGCCCGGCCCGGCTCGCCGCAGATCTTTCCGATGAAGCGGGACGTGCTGGATCGCGGCCGTGACTGGCTGGAGCTGGACCTGAAATCGCCGGAGGGCCGCGGGATCGCGCGCGGCCTGATCCTGCGCGCCGATGCGGTGATCGAGGGCATGCGCCCCGGCGTGATGGAGCGGCTGGGCCTCGGCCCCGGGGATTTCCCGGAAAACCCGCGGCTGGTCTATGGCCGGATGACCGGCTGGGGGCAGAGCGGCCCGCTGGCGCATTCCGCCGGCCACGACCTGACCTATCTGGCGATCACCGGCGCGCTTTCCGCCATCGGCCCGCGCGATCACCCGGTGCCGCCGCTGAACCTGGTCGGCGATTTCGCCGCCGGCTCGATGTATCTGGTCGCCGGTATGCTGGCGGCGATCCTGCGGGCGCGCGAGACCGGGCGGGGACAGGTGGTCGATGCCGCCATCACCGACGGGGTGGCGCATCTGATGGCGATGATCTCGGGGCTGCGCGTCAACGGGCTCTGGCGCGACGAGCGCCAGGCGAACCTGCTGGACGGCGGCGCGCCCTATTACAGCTGCTATCCCTGCGCCTGCGGCGGCTTCCTCGCCGTCGGCGCCATCGAGCCGCAGTTCTGGGCCGAGCTGGTCCGGCGGCTGGGGCTTTCCGAAGCCGATCTGCCCGACCGTAGCGATCCGGCGAACTGGACCGCGCTGCGCGAGATCCTGGCGGCGCGGATCGTCACACGCAGCCGCGACGACTGGGCGGCCGAGCTGGAGGGGACGGATGCCTGCGCCGCTCCGGTGCTCTCCATCGCCGAGGCGCCGAGCCATGCGCATAACCGGGCGCGCGGGGCCTATCTGGGCGATGATCCGCGCCCGGCGCCGCTTTTGTCGCGCGAGCCGGGCAGCCCGCGCGAGGGGCGGCGGCTCTCGGCGGAGGAGGCGCGAGATCTGTGGCGCTGAGCCGCCATTCCTGTTGACTTGCCCGGCCGAATCCGCGATATACCCGCGACCGGCCGGGCGCATGTCCGTTGCCGGCATCATATTTTGAATCTCACCCGGGAATGGGTGCGCTGTCCGAAGGCGGGGCCTGCCCCCATCAACATCCGCGATGCGGGGCCGAAGGACGCGGCAGAGCAAGGAAAGACGGAATGTTCGCAGTTCTCAAGACGGGCGGCAAGCAGTACCGGGTTCAGGCCGGCGACGTGCTGCGCGTCGAAAAGCTGAACGCCGAAGCCGGCGACAAGGTCCAGTTCAACGACGTGCTGATGATCGGCGCCACCGTGGGCGCGCCGCTGGTCGCGGGTGCGGCCGTGCAGGCCGAGGTCATCGACACCATCAAGGCCGACAAGGTCATCACCTATGTCAAGCGCCGCCGGAAGCATTCCTCGCAGCGCACCCGCGGCCATCGCCAGCAGCTGACGCTGGTCCGCATCACCGACCTGCTTGAAAAGGGCGGCGACAAGACCGATGTGAAACCTGCCGTCGGCGCCCGCACCAAGCTCGCGGCGGCCGAACAACCGGCGAAAGCCAAGAAGTCGAAAGCCGAAGCCTCGGCCGAAGACGCCAACTGAGGCAGAAGGAGACTGAGCCATGGCACATAAGAAAGCAGGCGGTTCGTCCCGCAACGGCCGCGATTCGGCCGGTCGTCGTCTCGGCGTGAAACTCTATGGCGGCCAGCAGGCCGTCGCCGGCAACATCATCGTGCGTCAGCGCGGCACCACCTGGTGGCCGGGCCAGAACGTCGGCATGGGCCGCGACCATACGCTGTTCGCGCTGACGGACGGCCAGGTGACCTTCAAGAAGGGCCTCAAGGGCCGCACCTTCATTTCCGTGCTTCCCGCCAATGTCGAGGCCGCCGAGTAAGCCGATTTTAACACTCGGGTGCTAAAAGGGGATCGGCCGTAGCCGGTCCCCTTCGCGTTTTCGGAATCCGCACCCATATCATTGCGAGTAATTGGGGGAGAATAGAGACATGAACGAATTGATTGCCTCGGATGCGCGGCAGATCGAGATCGTGACCGAGCGTTTCGTCCTGCGCCCGCTTCGGGCGTCGGATGCGGGGCTCATCGCGCATTACACTGCCGATCGACGCGTGGCCGAGGGAACCCGTTCGATCCCGCACCCCTTGCCGCCCGGCGCGGCCGAAGCCTATGTCCGCCGCGCCATGTCGGCCGACCGGGACGAGGATGTCTGGGCCATCGACGGTTCGGCCAACAAGCTGGCCGAGCTGCTGGGCGTGGTCTCGCTGACCCGGATCGACAAGGAACAGTCCGAACTGGGCTTCTGGATCGGCGCGGGGTTCTGGAACACCGGCTTCGCGACCGAAGCGGTCTCGGCCCTGGTCGAGGCGAACCCGCACCGCTCGCGCACCCTGTTCGCCGAGGCGTTCCAGGACAATCCCGGCTCGGCCCGGGTGCTCACCAATTGCGGCTTCGAATATCTCGGCGATGCCGAAAGCTGGTCGGTGGCACGCGATGCGCGGGTACCGACCTGGACCTATCTGCGCAAGATGTCCTGACCGCCAAGCCCGCGTGGCGCGCGCAGAAGCCTGCCCGCGCCGCGAAGGCCGGGTCGGGCAATTGCCCCGGCCTTGCGAGCAGGGCCGGGGCGCGTGCGGCTGTCCGCACGGGCTTTCCGGCCCGGATATCGGGGAGCGGGCCGCCTTGGGGCTGGCCGCTGCCGAAGGGGCATCCCCTTATCCAGGACGATCCGAAGTCCGGTGATTGTTCTCTCGCCCTTCGGCATCTGAAGAGCGCGGATCCCCAGCGGAGCTTTCTTCCACCCTTCCGTCGCAGCAGCGCGTCTCAAGACAGCCTCTGCCCTCGCGCCCGCAAGGCCCCGAAGCGCACCGACCGGAGGAGGCTGTCCCGCAATCGCTATAACCCTCCACTGCGGTGCCCCCCTGCCGGCGCCATTGCCCCGAGCAACTGCGCGTGCCGGCCTCCGCCGCAGCAGCGCGAAACGAGCAATCCTGCATCACCCAGGGGCGTCCGGCCGTTTCACCCCAGCCCGCCCGCTGTCCCCGGGGAAGGCCAGGTATCAAGACCGGCAGGGCCTGCCGGCATCCGCCTTGTCCCTCGCCGCACCCGAAATCGGGCCCGCCATCTGGCCTGACCCGGACGGTCCGTCAAGGCTTCGATCAGACCGGCTCGGCCCCGCCGGAAGCCCGCCGTCCCAAGCTGCGGCGCAGTTGGGCCCCCACCCGGGCTTTCTCTGTTTCATAAATACCCATGTCGCGACCGCGCCGCAAAACCCGCGGCTGCCGGTGTTTCCGGCTCCGCAGCCCGCCCCGTCTGTGACCCTCAGCGCCGCAGGCTTACGGAATTGCTCGCGCCCGAGATCACCACCTCGCGCAGATCCGGCAGGACGGCATTCGGAATGACCAGCGCCACCGTTGCCGCATCGGCAAGCGGATTGGCCGGGTTGGCCGCGGCGAAGGTGTCGGGTTGCGGCGGCTTGCCGACCAGGCGCAGGCGCAGCACGCCGTTCTCGTCCGGGCGGATGCGTCCCTTGGGCATGGGAACCTCGGTCACCAGCGCCAGGTCCCACCAGCCCTTGCTGGCGGCCAGCCCGGTCACGACCAGCATCCGCCCCTCGTAGAGCGGCTCCCACCTCGCTCCGGTGACATGGGCCAGCGGCACGCGGCCGTCATTCACCGTGGTCGGATAGCCACCCTCGGGCTCCAGCGTCTGCGTCTGCGGCGCGCTGCCGAACCAGCGCATCGGGTTCCAGCTGCTGTCTCCCATGCGGCCGCAGCCCGCCAGCACCAGCGCCGCACAGGCAAGAATGCCCAAGGTTCCTGACCGCATGAAGCCTGCCCCCGTTTTCCCGCTTCTTTGCGGCAGTGATAGGCCAAGATGCGCGGGGGCGAAAGCCTCTTTGACCTCGCCGAGCCATCGCGCTATGCAAGATCGCCCGACGCGAGAGGATGCCCCGATGGCCACGCCCGCCTTTGAAGAGATCGCCGAGACCTTCGATTTTCTCGAGGACTGGGAAGAGCGCTATCGCCATGTCATCGAACTGGGCAAGGCGATGCCGCCCATGGACCCCTCGCTGCAGGTGCCCGCCACCAAGGTCGAGGGCTGCGCCAGCCAGGTCTGGATCATGCCCCGGATCGAGGGCGGCCATTTCGATTTCCAGGGCGACAGCGATGCGCTGATCGTGCGCGGGCTGATCGCCATCCTGCACGCGCTTTATTCCGGCGTGCCGGTGCGCGAGGTGCCGGCGATCGACGCCAGCGCCGAGCTTGGCCGGCTGGGGCTGGAGGAACATCTTTCGGCGCAACGGTCCAACGGGTTGCGCGCCATGGTCGAGCGCATCCGGCTGCTGGCCGCGGCGGCCTGAACCCGACTGTCAGCCGCCGCGCCGGTGCGAGATCCAGCCGCCGCCCAGCACGCGGCTGCCCTCGGTGGCATAGAACACGCAGGCCTGGCCGGGGCTGACGCCTTCTTCCGGGGCCAGCAGTTCGACCTCGGCGTGCCGCTCGCCGGTCACGCGTAGAAGGGCCGGCCGCGGCGGCCGGGTCGAGCGGATGCGGGCGGTGATGGCGATCTCGCCCTCGAAGGGCGCGTCGCCCAGCCAGTTCACCTCGGTCACCGGCACGATCTTCGTCGCCAGCGCCTGCTTGGGGCCGACGACGACCCGCCGCGTCTCGGGCTCCAGCCGCAGGACATAGAGCGGATCGCCGAGGCCGCCGATGCCCAGGCCGCGGCGCTGGCCGATGGTGTAATGGATCACGCCGCGATGCGTGCCCAGCACATTGCCGTCCATGTCCACGATCTCGCCCGGATCGGCCGAGCCGGGGCGCAGCTTCTCGATCACGCTGGCGTAATTGCCGTCCGGCACGAAGCAGATGTCCTGGCTGTCGGGCTTGTCGGCGACCGACAGCCCGTATTGCGCCGCCAGCGCCCGGGTCTCGGCCTTGCTGGCCAGGCCGCCCAGCGGGAAACGCAGGAAATCCAGCTGCTCCTGGGTGGTCGAGAACAGGAAATAGCTCTGGTCGCGGGCGGGATCGGCGGCCATGTGCAATTCGGCGCCCTTCGGGCCGTCGAAGCGGCGGATGTAATGCCCCGTCGCCATGCAATCGGCATCGAGTTCGCGCGCGGTCTGCAAGAGGTCGCGGAACTTGACCCGCTCGTTGCAGCGGATGCAGGGCACCGGGGTGGCGCCGGCCAGATAGGCGTCGGCGAATTCCTCGATCACCGATTCCCGGAACTTGTTCTCGTAATCCAGCACGTAATGCGGAAAGCCGATGCGCTCGGCCACCCGGCGGGCGTCGTGGATGTCCTGCCCGGCGCAGCAGGCGCCCTTTTTCGCCAGCGCCGCGCCATGGTCGTAAAGCTGCAGCGTCACGCCGATCACGTCATAGCCCTGCGCCGCCAGCATCGCCGCCACCACCGAGCTGTCGACGCCGCCGGACATGGCGACGACCACGCGCGTCTGCGCCGGGGGCTTGGCAAAGCCCAGCGAGTTCACGGTCGAATCGGGTGCGGCCGGGCGCAGAGAGGAAGCTGGCGCTGTCATGGATCGTCCTTTCGCGGGGGCGCATGTCGTCCGGGCCCCGCAGTTCCCAACATTTATAGGAAAAATCCGGCAATTCTCAAGGGCGGGGAGCGGAAAAACCCGGGGTGACTTCACCTCGACTTAAGAAGTTTGCGGCAGAACGGGGCAAGGAAGACAAGGACTTGCCGATGTTTCTGAAGAAAACCCCCGGCCCGCGCACCGCGATCCTGCCCGATGGCAGCATTCTGTCCCTGGCCGACCTGCCCGATCCGCAGACCCGCTGGGTGGCCAGCCGCAAGGCGGCGGTCGTGGATGCCGTGCAATATGGGCTGCTGGCGCGGGAGGAGGCGATTCGCCGCTACGGCCTGACCGAGGAGGAGTTCGACGCCTGGGCCAGCGCCTTTCGCCGTCACGGACGCAATGCGCTGAAAATCACGCAGTTGCAGAGATTCCGGCAACCGTAAGTTGAGACATATTTGATGATTTATCCGGTAACGTGATATTAACCTTTTGCGGAGAAATTTTACCAGTCGTCTGGTTAGCAAGAGGAAAAGACATGCGAATCCTTCTCGTGGAGGATGATCCGACCACGGCCCGCAGCATCGAGCTGATGCTGACTCATGCGAGCTATAATGTTTATCGCACCGATATGGGCGAGGAAGGCATCGACCTGGCCAAGCTCTATGACTACGACCTGATCCTGCTGGATCTGGACCTGCCGGACATGCACGGGATGGAGGTGCTGCGGCAGATTCGCATGTCGCGCATCGATACGCCGATCCTGATCCTGACCGGCTCGGACGATACCGAAAGCAAGCTGCGCGGCTTCGGCTTCGGCGCCGACGACTACATGACCAAGCCCTTCAACCGCGACGAGCTGATCGCCCGCATCCAGGCCATCATCCGCCGCTCCAAGGGGCACAGCCAGTCGGTGATCCGCACCGGCGATATGGTGGTGAACCTGGACGCGCGCTCGGTCGAGGTGGGCGGGCGGCCGGTCAACCTGACCGGCAAGGAATACCAGATCCTGGAACTGCTCAGCCTGCGCAAGGGCACGACGCTCACCAAGGAGATGTTCCTCAACCACCTCTATGGCGGGATGGACGAGCCCGAGCTGAAGATCATCGACGTCTTCGTCTGCAAGCTGCGCAAGAAGTTGGCCGCGGCGATGAACGGCGAAAGCCATATCGAGACTGTCTGGGGCAGGGGCTATGTCCTGCGCGATCCGGTGGTCGAGACGCCGAATCCCGAACGCATGGCGCTGCGCGCCTGACGCGGCCCGCGCGGCCGGGTGCTGGACAATCCGGCCCCGGCCCCGCTATCACCTTTCCCCGGATCATGGCCCGCAAGGGCCGGCAGGCAGGCGGAGGGCAGGATGGCCGGAGAAGACGAGGAGCAGGCTGTTCCCGCAGCGGAATCGGCCCGGCCACCGGTCTCCGGTCTGGATGCAGGGGCAGCGGCCGAGGAGCATGGGCGGCTGAGCGAACTGGTGGCGCGCGCCAACCTGGCCTATTACCAGCAGGACGCGCCCTTCATCAGCGACGCGGAATACGATGCCGGCAAGCGCCGGCTCGAAGAGATCGAGGCGCGCTTCCCCCGGCTTGCGCATCCGGCCAGCCCGACGGCGCAGGTCGGGGCCGCGCCCGACACCCGCTTCGCCAAGATCCCGCATCGCCTGCCGATGCTGTCGCTGGAAAACGGCTTCAGCCAGGGCGATGTCGAGGCTTTCGTGCAGCGGGTGCGCTCGTTCCTGAACCTCGCGCCCGGCACGGTGCTGGAGATCACCGCCGAGCCGAAGATCGACGGGTTGTCGCTGTCCCTGCGCTACGAGGGCGGGCGGCTGATCCAGGCCGCCACCCGCGGCGACGGCGCGGTGGGCGAGAACGTGACCGCCAATGCCCGCACCATCGCCGACATTCCCGAGCGGCTTGCCGGCGACGGCTGGCCCGAGGTTCTGGAGATCCGCGGCGAGGTCTATATGTCGCATGCGGATTTCGAGACGCTGAACCAGTCCGACAGCGGCCGGGTCTTTGCCAACCCGCGCAATGCGGCGGCGGGCTCGCTGCGCCAGCTTGACCCTGCGGTGACGGCGGCGCGGCCGCTGCGCTTCTTCGCCTATGCCTGGGGCGAGGTCAGCGCGCCCTTCGCCGGCACGCAGATGGAAGCGGTGCGGCGGATGCAGGATTTCGGCTTCCAGACCAATCCGCTGACCCGGATCTGCGCCTCGGTCCAGGACATGCTGGCCGCCTGGGCCGAGATCGAGCAGATGCGCGCGACGCTCGGCTATGACATCGACGGCGTGGTCTACAAGGTGAACGACCTCGGCTATCAGGCGCGGCTCGGCATGCGCTCGACCACGCCGCGATGGGCGCTGGCGCACAAGTTCCCGGCCGAGCGCGCCTGGACCCGGCTGGAAGCCATCGACATCCAGGTCGGCCGCACCGGCGCGCTGAGCCCGGTGGCGCGGCTGCATCCGGTGACAGTGGGCGGCGTCGTCGTCTCGAACGCCACGCTGCACAACGAGGATTACATCGCCGGCCGCGGCGCCGACGGCAGCGAGATCCGCGGCGGCAAGGACATCCGCATCGGCGACTGGGTCGAGGTCTATCGCGCCGGCGACGTGATCCCCAAGGTCGCGGACGTGGACCTGGCCAAGCGCCCGCCCGAGTCGGTTCCCTATGCTTTCCCCGAGACCTGCCCGGAATGCGGCTCGCCCGCCATAAGGGAAGAGGGCGACTCGGTCCGGCGCTGCACCGGCGGGCTGATCTGCCCGGCCCAGGCGGTCGAGAAGCTGCGCCATTTCGTCTCGCGCGCCGCCTTCGACATCGAGGGGCTGGGCGCCAAGCTGGTCGAAGAGCTGTTCCGCGACGGCTGGATCGCCGAGCCGGCCGACATCTTCACCCTGCAGGACCGCTACGGCCCCGGCCAGCTGACCCAGCTGAAGAACCGCGAGGGCTGGGGCGAGAAAAGCGCCGCCAGCCTGTTCCAGGCCATCGGGAAGCGCCGCGAGATCCCGCTGGCGCGGCTGCTTTTCGCCCTTGGCATCCGTCATGTCGGCGAGGTTGCGGCGCAGGATCTCGCCCGCCATTACGGCAGCTGGGAGGCGCTGGAGGCGGCGCTCGACACCGCGCGTCCGGCGGCTGTGGCGCATCGCCTGGCCGAAGAGGCGGCCCAGGCCGAGCGCGCGGCGGCCGCGGCCGAAGGCCGCCGTGCCCGGCCGTCCGAGGCGCGCGCCGCGGCGCTGGCGCAGGTCGATCTGCCGCCCGAGGCCAGCGCGGCCTGGGCCGGGCTGATCGCCGCCGACGGCATCGGCCCGGTGCTGGCCATGTCGCTGTCGGACGCCTTCGCCAATGCGCGCGAGCGGGCGGCGATCGACCGGCTGGTCGGCTTCCTGACCGTGCTGCCGCCCGAGAAGCGCGCCGCCGACAGCGCCATCACCGGCAAGACCCTGGTCTTTACCGGCACGCTGGAAAAGATGACGCGGGCCGAGGCCAAGGCGCGGGCCGAGGCGCTTGGCGCCCATGTCGCGGGCTCGGTCTCGGCCAAGACCGACCTGCTGATCGCCGGCCCCGGCGCCGGGTCGAAGGCGAAGAAGGCCGCCGAACTGGGGATCAAGGTTATCGACGAGGACGAATGGCTGGCGATCGCCCAGGGGTGACGCCGGGCCGCCCGCCGGCGCTGTTTCCACTGTTCGCGGGTGTCGAGACCCTGCCCGGAGTCGGCCCGCGGGCGGCCGAGGCCTTTGCCCAGATGGGCGTGACGCGGCTGCGCGACCTGATCCTGACCCTGCCGCATTCCGGCATCCGCCGCCGCCCGATCGCCCGGCTGGCCGATGCCCGCCCGCCCGAGATCGTCACCGTGGCGATCACCGTGCAGCGCCACAGCCCGCCCACGGCCAAGGGCCGGCCCTGGCGGGTGCATTGCTCGGACGGCAGCGCCGACCTGCAGCTGGTCTTTTTCCATCCGCGCAAGGACTGGATCGAAAGCCAGCTGCCTTTGGGTGCGCGGCGGCTGGTTTCCGGCAAGATCGAGCTGTTCGACGGCATGGCGCAGATGGTGCATCCCGACCATATCGGCGCCGAAGGCTCGGTGCCGCCGCCGGATTTCGAGCCGGTCTATCCGCTCTCGGGCCGGCTGACTCAGGGGGTGGTGCAAAAGGCGGTGCAGGCGGCGATGGGGCGGCTGCCGCAGGCGGGGGAATGGATCGACGCCTCGGTCCTGGCGCGCGAGGGCTGGCCGGCCTGGGCCGAGGCGCTGGCCCGCGCCCATGCGCCGGAAGGGCCGGCCGGCCTGTCGCCGACCGATCCGGCACGCGCCCGGCTGGCCTATGACGAGCTGTTCGCGCATCAGATGACTCTGGCGCTCTTGCGCCGCGACCGGCGGCGGCAGGCAGGGCTGGCCACGCAGGGCGACGGGCATCTGCGCGCCAGGGTGCTGGCCGGGCTGCCCTGGCCGCCGACCGGGGCGCAGGCCCGCGCGGTCGAGGAGATCGCCGGTGACATGGCCGCGCCGCGGCGGATGAACCGGCTGCTGCAGGGCGATGTCGGGGCCGGCAAGACGCTGGTCGCCTTCCTCGCGCTGCTGGTCGCGGTCGAGGCGGGCGGGCAGGGCGTGCTGATGGCCCCGACCGAGATCCTGGCCCGCCAGCATTTCCGCGCGCTGGAGCCGCTGGCGCGGCTGGCCGGCATCCGGCTGGAGGCGCTGACCGGCCGCGACAAGGGCGATGCCCGCGCCAATATCCTGACCGACCTGGCCGAGGGGCGGATCGATATCCTGGTCGGCACCCATGCGGTGATCCAGAAATCGGTCGAATTCCACGACCTGCGGCTGGCCATCGTCGACGAACAGCACCGCTTCGGCGTCAACCAGCGCATGGAACTGGGCGCCAAGGGCGGGCATCTGCCGCCCGACATGCTGGTGATGACGGCAACGCCGATCCCGCGATCCTTGGCGCTGGCGCAATTCGGCGACATGGACCTGTCGGTGCTGGACGAAAAGCCCGCTGGCCGGCAGCCGATCCGCACCACGGTGGTCTCGGACGCGCGCATGGCCGAAGTGGTGGAGCATCTGGCCCGGGCGCTGGACTCCGGCGCCCGGGCCTATTGGGTCTGCCCGCTGGTCGAGGAGAGCGAGGCCATCGACCTGACCGCCGCCGAGGCGCGCTTCCAGGAGTTGCGGGCGCGGTTCGGCGAGCAGGTGCGGCTGGTCCACGGCCAGATGCCGCCGGAGGAACGCGACGCGGCGATGGCCGATTTCGCCGCCGGCCGCGCGCGTATCCTGGTCGCGACCACGGTGATCGAGGTCGGCGTCGACGTGCCCGAGGCGACGATCATGGTGATCGAGCGCGCCGAAAGCTTCGGCCTGGCACAGCTGCATCAGCTGCGCGGCCGGGTCGGGCGCGGCTCGGGCGCTTCGAGCTGCCTGCTGATGTATCACGAGCCGCTGTCCGAGACCGGGCGGCGGCGCCTGACCATCCTGCGCGAGACCGAGGACGGCTTCCGCATCGCCGAGGAGGATCTGGCGATGCGCGGCGCCGGCGACGTGATCGGCACCGCGCAATCCGGCCTGCCGCGGTTCCGTATCGCCGACCTGGAACGCCAGGCCGGGCTGATGGCGCTGGCGCGCAAGGACGCGCAGAGCTTCCTGGAGCGCGACCCGGCCATGGAGAGCGGGCGCGGCCAGGCCGTGCGGCTGCTGCTGTGGCTGATGGAGCAGGATCGCGCCATCCGACTGATCAGCGCTGGATAGATGTTCGCATGATGTTCCTAAAAAGTTCTTTACTTTGTTCACGACTCGTGAGAACAAACCATAAACGAACTGTGGAGAGACCTCATGACCCGCGAATCCCTCTCTGACCTGCTCGGCACCGTCGCGATTTCGGTGACCGCGATCATCCTGTTTTCGCTGCCCTCGATCCTGGCGGCCTGATCCTCACTGCCCCGCGCAATCGACGGCCCTTCGCCTGGGGCCGGAACCTTCTCCCGGACGATCATGCGCGCAACTGCCGGTCCCTTGCGGGCCGGCTTTTCTTTTTCGCCTCCGGCGGGAGTATTTGGAAAACGGTGAAGGCGGGCGGGACGCGCTTCCGGCGGGGGTATTGGGGGGAACGAAGAAGCCGGTCAGGCCGAGGCGTCGATGGCGCCGAGCAGCGCCTCCCAGGCCAGCAGGATCGAGGCGTGGCGGTTCGGGAAGTCGCGGGCGGGCAGCAGGGCTTCCAGTTCCTCGAAGGGCGGCGTAGGGGCGGGGCCGTCGGATTTCAGCATGGCCTGCAATGCGTCGCGGGCGCGGGCGATCTCGTCGCGGGTGCGGCCGAGCGCGGTGCGGCCCAGAACCCCGGCAGAGGCCTGGCCCAGGGCGCAGGCCCGCACCTCCTGCGCGAATTCGGCGATGCGGCCGTCCCGCATCACCACATGCGCCGTGACCGAAGAGCCGCATTGCGGCGAGCGGCGATGCGCGCTGCCCGTCGCATGGTCGAGCTTGCCCAGATGCGGGATGTCCGAGGCCAGCGCCAGGATGCGCCGCGAATAGAGCTGCATCAGGTCGCTGTCAGACATGGTCTTTTCCCTTGCTGCCGTCGGGTCTAGATAGGTGCGGTGCAGCCGAAAGGAAAGCCGATGTTCGACCCTGCCAGCCTGAAATATGACGCGAACGGGCTGATTCCCGCCATTGCGCAGGATCATCGCAGCGGCGAGGTGCTGATGATGGCCTGGATGAATGCCGAAGCCGTCCGACAGACGCTGGAGAGCGGGCGGGTGACTTATTGGTCACGCTCGCGCCAGGGCTTCTGGGTCAAGGGCGAAAGCTCGGGCCATGTGCAGAAGCTGGTCGAGCTGCGGCTGGATTGCGACCGCGACTGTCTGCTGCTGCTGGTCGACCAGCATGGGCCGGCCTGCCACACCAACCGGCGCAGCTGTTTCTATACCGCCATCCGCGAGGGGAAAGAGGTCGAGATCATGGCGCCGTCAGAAGCCTAGCTGGCGGCGGATCTGCGCGGCGCTGGTGCCTTCGTTGCGGAAAAGCTTCAGCGCGCGGGCGTCGTCCCGCTTGGCGAGGCGCTTGCCCTGCTCGTCCCGGATCAGCCGGTGGTGGTGGTAGCGTGGCGTCGGAAGCTCCAGCAGTTTCTGAAGAATGATGTGAATATATGTTGAATCCAAAAGATCTTTCCCGCGCGTCACCAGGGTGATGCCTTGGGCGGCATCGTCCACCACCACCGCCAGGTGGTAGCTGGTGCCCATGCCGCGCCGCGCCAGCACCACGTCGCCGATCCCGGCGACGAAGTCCCGCGCGGTGAGGCGATGCGGCAGCCCGGGGGCGATGTTCTGGTCGAGAAAGATGATCTCGTCGAGCCCGAGATGGTCGAGCGCCCGGGCGGCGTTCAGGCGGATGGCGTCGTCCGGCCCGGCCTCGGCCATAGAACGGTGGCGGCAGGTGCCGGGATAGACCGGGCCGTCAGGGCCGATCACGGCCGGGCCCTCTTGCGGGGCCGAGAGCGCGGCGCGGATGTCGGCGCGGCGGCAGCGGCAGGGATAGGTCAGGCCCAGCTCCGCCAGCCGGTCCAGCGCCGCCTGATAGGCGGGCAGGCGTTCGGACTGGCGCATGACCGGCTGCGGCCAGTCGAGGCCCAGCCAGTGCAGGTCCTCGGCGATCAGCGCCTCGTATTCCGGGCGGCAGCGACTTTGGTCGATATCCTCGATGCGCAGCAGGAACTGGCCGGGATCGGCAAGGCGCGCGGCGGTCAGGGCCGCGAAGGCATGGCCCAGATGCAGCGGCCCGGTCGGCGAGGGGGCGAACCGCGTCCGGTTCAACTTTGCCCTGCAAGCCATTGCCGAAAATCGACTTTCGCGCGGTCGGTATAGGCCGGGTAGCGGTCCTTGCGCCCCTTGCGGCCGCCGCGCATCGCGTCCAGCGGCGGGTAGAGGCCGAAATTCACGTTCATCGGCTGGAAGGTCCTGGCATCCGCGCCGCCGGTGATGTGGTTGACCAGCGCACCCATCGAGGTGGTGGCCGGCGGCGGCGGCAGGTCGCGCCCCAGCGCCTCGGCCGCGGCCATGCGGCCAGCGAGCAGGCCCATGGCGGCGGATTCGACATAGCCCTCGACCCCTGTCACCTGGCCGGCGAAGCGCAGGTTCGGGCGCGCGCGCAGCCGCAACCGGTCGTCGATCAGCCGCGGCGAATTCAGGAAACTGTTGCGGTGGATGCCGCCCAGCCGCGCGAAGCTGGCATTCTGCAACCCGGGAATCCGGCGGAAAACATCCACTTGCGCGCCGTATTTCATCTTTGTCTGGAAGCCGACGATATTGTAGAGCGTCCCCAGCGCATTATCGCGGCGCAGCTGCACCACGGCATGGGGCTTTTCGGCCGGGTTATGGGCGTTGGTCAGGCCCACGGGTTTCATCGGACCGTGGCGCAGGGTTTCGCGGCCGCGTTCGGCCATGATCTCGATCGGCAGGCAGCCGTCGAAATAGCCGGCCGTTTCCCCCTCGTGGAACTCGGTCTTGTCGGCGGCGAGCAGGGCGTCGATGAAGCCCTCGTAATCCTCGCGCGTCATCGGGCAGTTGATATAGGCGGTGCGCTCTTCCTCGGTCTCGCCCTTGTCGTAGCGGCTTTGCCGCCAGCAGATCGACATGTCGATGCTGTCGGCATGGACGATGGGGGCGATGGCGTCGAAGAAGGCGAGCGAGCCCTCGCCGGTCAGGTTGCGGATCGACTGGCCGAGCGCCTCGGAGGTCAGCGGGCCGGTGGCGACGATCCAGCGCCCCTCGCGGGGCAGCTCGCGGATCTCGCCCGGCGCGAATCTGACCAGCGGCTCGTCGCGCAACGCCCGGGTCACGGCCTGCGAGAAGGCGTCGCGGTCCACGGCCAACGCGCCGCCGGCGGGCAGGCGGTGACGTTCGGCCATGGCCATGATGAGCCCGCCCGCGGCCCGCATTTCCCAATGCAGCTGGCCCACGGCGTTCATGCGGTCGTCGTCCGAGCGGAAGCTGTTCGAGCAGACCATCTCGGCGCAATCGCCGGTGCGGTGGGCGAAGGTCGCGACCTGGGGCCGCATCTCGTGCAGCACCACGGGCACGCCCGCGCGGGCGATCTGCCAGGCGGCTTCGGACCCGGCAAGGCCGGCGCCGATGATATGGATCGGTTCCATGCGTTTCCCCTTCGCGTCAGGCGCGATGTCCTAGCAATCGCCGGGCCCGGCGGCAAGAGAAAGGGCGGCGCCCGCAGGGGTGCCGCCCGATGTGATTCGCAGCTGAAGCCGGCGATCAGGCCTCGGTGGCCTCGTCTTCGGCGGCTGCGGCTTCCTCGTTATCGGCCGAGCGCAGGCCCGAGGGCGCGGCGATGTTGGCGATGACGAAGTTGCGGTCGATGGTCGGCTTCACGCCGGCCGGCAGCACCACGTCGTTGATGTGGATGGTGTCGCCGATCTGCTTGCCGGTCAGGTCCACGGTGATCTGCTCGGGGATGTCCGAGGCGGTCACGACCAGCTCGACCTCGGGGCGCACCACGACCAGCGTGCCGCCGCGCTTGAGGCCGGGGGCGGCGTCGTGATTTTCAAAGTTCACGTGGATGAACAGGTTCACGCGGGTGTTGCGGTGCAGGCGCATGAAGTCGATATGCGTCGGCAGGTCCTTGACCACGTCGCGCTGGACGCCGCGGCAGACGACGCGCACGTCGTCCTGGCCCTCGACCTTCAGGTTCCACAGCGTGGACATGAAGCGGCCGGCGCGCAGTTTGGTCAGCAGCGAGTTGAACTCGATTTGGATCGGCTGCGGCTCCTTGCCGTCGCCATAAACGATGCCGGGCACCTTGCCTTCGCGGCGAGCTTGGCGGGCGGCCCCCTTGCCTGTCCCCGCGCGTGCCTCGGCCACCAGATCCGGGATCTCTTTGGCCATGATGGTATTCCTTTGCTAAGCGTTCGCGGCCATCCTCCAAGGGTGCATGGCCGAAGCCGCGCCTATAGCGCGACGTCATTCGGATGTGAAGCGAAAAAACAGTTGCATGCCGCGGGAAAAATGCTTGTCAGATAGTCCTCGCTGGTTGCAAAGCTTGCGCCAGTGGGGGTCGGGGTTTTCGCGTTGCACCGTATTCATTCGCTGGACTATCTCAAGCTGGGATTGGC
The DNA here is from genome assembly GCF_000518925.1 of Paracoccus sp. J39. Classification (NCBI taxonomy): domain Bacteria; kingdom Pseudomonadati; phylum Pseudomonadota; class Alphaproteobacteria; order Rhodobacterales; family Paracoccaceae; genus Paracoccus; species Paracoccus sp. J39. The sequence continues at coordinate 251,679 of NZ_JAEN01000004.1, forward strand.
GGTCCTGGTCGCCTTTGCGCATACCTACTGGTTGCAGACCAACATGACGCCGCGGCTGTTCATGATCGGCAACGGGCTGATGCGGGTCATGGTGCCGACCTTCTGCATCGTGGCGGGCTATTTCCTCTATTCGGCGGTGGCGCGCGGCAAGGGCGTCAAGTGGCTGTGGCGCGTCGCGGCGCTCTACCTGTTCTGGATGGCGGTCTATCTGCCCTTCTGGCTGGATCAGGTGCATGGGCTCGGCTCGCTGGTCAAGACCTTGGCCTGGGGCTATTTCCACCTGTGGTTCATGGCCGGCATCCTGGTCGCGGGGGCGGTGATCCTGCTTCTGCGCGGCTTTGCCCGCAAGCTGGCGCCGGCCTATGAATACCGCATCCTGCTGGCGGCGGTGGCGGTCTGCGCCGTGATCGGGCTGGTGCTGCAATATGTCGCCCTGTCCGGGGTCATGCAGATCGGCGTGAAGAAATTCTCGAACGGGCTGTTCATGTGCTTCCCCTTCGTGGCGATCGGCTATCTCTGCGGCCGCCGCGTGGCCCGGCTGGGGATGGAGGGGCTGCCGCCGCGCTGGCTGGTGCTGGCCTGCACCCTTGGCGGGGCCGGGCTGCTGATGATCGAGGCCTGGCTGGTCCAGGCCTGGCGCAGCGATCAGGTGATGCTGGACATCCCCGTCAGCGCCTATGTCGCGGCGCCGGCGCTGTTCATGGCGACGCTGGGCACCGCCATGCCGCCGCCGCCGATCCGGCTGGATCCGATCTCGGCCATGATCTATTTCATGCATGTGATGGCGCTGTTCCTGGCCAATGCTCTGGGGGTGCGGGACCTGGTCGGGCTCATGCTGTTCGGCGTCGGGCTGCCGACCCTCGCGGCGCTGCTGCTGGGCCGGCTGCCGATCCCCGGCTTCGGCAAGGACAAGCGGCAAAGGCAGGGGCATCATCCCGCCCGGCGCTGAACGGGTTCAGGCCCAGGGCTGCAGGAAATCCGGCGGCACCAGCAGGTTGTGGCGGCCGAGGGCCTTCACGTCCCGCTCGCCGCACAGCGCCATGGTGATGTCCAGCTCCTTGCGGATCACCTCGAGTGCCGCGGTCACGCCCGCCTCGCCCATGGCGCCCAGCCCGTAGACGAAGGCGCGGCCGATATGGGTGGCATGCGCCCCCATCGCCAGCGCCTTCAGCACGTCCTGGCCCGAGCGGATGCCGCTGTCGAGATGGATCTCGACCCGGTCGCCCACCGCCTTGACGATCTCGGGCAGCATGCGGATCGAGCTGACCGCGCCGTCCAGCTGCCGGCCGCCATGGTTGCTGACGATGATCGCATCGGCGCCGAAATCGGCGGCCATGCGGGCGTCCTCGGGATCGTTGATGCCCTTGAGGATCAGCTTGCCGCCCCAGAGGTCGCGGATGCGGGCGACCTTGCCCCAGTCGAGCTGCGGGTCGAACTGCTCGGCCGTCCAGGCGATCAGCGACGAGGGATCGCCCACGCCCTTGGCATGGCCGACGATATTGCCGAAGAAGCGGCGCTTCGTGCGCAGCATCTCGATGCCCCAGCGCCATTTCGTCGCCAGGTCCAGCAGCACCGGCAGGGTCAGCCGGGGGGGCGCCGACAGGCCGTTCTTCAGGTCCTTGTGGCGCTGGCCGAGGATCTGCAGGTCCAGCGTCAGCACCAGCGCCGAGCAATGGGCGCGCCGGGCCCGCTCGATGATCGCCTCAAGGAATTCCTGGTCGCGCATGACGTAGAGCTGGAACCAGAACGGCGCCTGCACCGCCTCGGCCACGTCCTCGATCGAGCAGATCGACATGGTGGACAGCGTGAAGGGCACGCCAAAGGCCTTCGCGGCGCGCGCCGCCTTGATCTCGCCATCGGCGCATTGCATGCCGGTCATGCCGACCGGGGCCAGGGCCACCGGCATGGCGACCCGTTCCCCGATCATCGTGCTTTCGGTGCTGCGCCCCGTCATGTCCACCGCGACGCGCTGGCGCAGCTTGATGCGCTGGAAATCCGTGCAGTTCTCGCGGAAGGTGCTCTCGGTATAGCTGCCGCTTTCGGCATAGTCGTAGAACATGCGCGGCACGCGCCGGCGATAGATGGCCTTGAGGTCGTCGATGCAGGTGATGACCGGCATGGGCTCTCCTTAATCCGGCGCGCAACCGGCGTCGCCCTCGGGGCAGTCGCCGGACAGGGATTGTTGCGACAGCGCCGTGGCGCGGGCGCGCAGCGCCTCGGCGCGGCGCCGCAACTCGGCGTCGTTGGCCACCGGCCCCGCGGCAGAGCGGCCCGCCAGCGCCCGCCCGCGCGCGTCCAGCGCGCCGCCGACCGCCGTCGGGTCCTGGGCGGCGTCTGCGGCATGGCCGGGCAGGGCGGGCTCGGCCAGCAGCCGGTCGGTCGGCATCAGCGCGGGATAGTCGCCGCCGGCATCGCCGCAGCCGGCCAGCATCGCCAGCGCCAGCACGCCCCAGATCCGCCCCATGCCGTTCCTCCGCCTTTCCATGCGCCGGACCATAGGCCCAGGGCGGCGGCGGGGGCAAGATGCGGTCTTTACCTTGCCGCGGGTCGCCGCCTAGAAGGCGGCATGGCAAGGACCCAGGGCTCAAGGGCAGAGATCACCGGACCGCTGATCCGCGACACGGCGCGCAAGCTGTTCGCGCGCCACGGCTATGCGGCGGTCTCGATGCGGCAGATCGCGGCCGAGGTGGGGGTGCAGGTCGGCGCGCTTTACGCCTACACGCCCGACAAGCAGGCGCTGCTGGCCGACCTGCTGCGGGTGCATATGGAGGAGCTGCTGGCCGCCTGGCGCGACGATCCCGCGCGGCCGGCGCTGGACCGGCTGGAAACCTTCCTGCGCTTTCACATCCAGACCAGCCTGGAGCGTCCCGAGGCGGTGTTCCTGTCCTATATGGAGCTGCGCAACCTGACGCCCGAGAACCGCGCCGGGATCGCCGCCCTGCGCCGCCGCTACGAGGACGCGCTGGAGGCGATCCTGATCGCCGGCGAGGCCGAGGGCGCGATGGCGGTGCCCGACACGCGGCTGGCCACCATGGCGCTGATCGCCATGCTGACAGGCGTCACCAACTGGTATCGCGAGGGCGGGCGGCTGGACCAGGAGCGGGTGGTCGCGGTCTATTGGGACCTGGTGCGCGGGGCCGTCGGTGCGAATCCCCTTTTCAACCGGCGGTCCTGATCCGATATAAGACGGCATGAGCCTGCCGCCCCAGTTCCTCGACGAAATCCGCGCCCGCGTGCCCTTGTCGCGCGTGATCGGCCGCAAGGTGGTCTGGGACCTGCGGCGCTCGAATCAGGCCAAGGGCGACTGGTGGGCGCCCTGTCCCTTCCACGGCGAAAAGACCGCCTCCTTCCATGTCGACGACCAGAAGGGCTTTTATTACTGCTTCGGCTGCCACGCGAAAGGCGACGCGCTGACCTTCCTGCGCGAGGCCGAGGGCATGGGCTTCCTGGAGGCGGTCGAGTTGCTCGCCTCCGAGGCCGGCCTGCAGATGCCCGAGCGCGACCCGCGCCAGGTGCAGCGCGCCGACCGCCGCACGGAACTGGTCGAGGTGATGGAACAGGCGGTGCGCTGGTTCCGCCTGCAGCTGGGCATGGGCGTGGCGGAAGCGGCGCGCGCCTATCTGGCCCGCCGCGGCCTGGACGAGGCTGCCTGCGAACGCTTCGGCATCGGCTTTGCCCCGGACCAGCGCCAGGGCCTGTTCAACGCCCTGCGCGCCAAGGGCATCGCCGAGCAGCTGATCGTCGAGGCCGGGCTGGCGGCCAAGCCCGACGACGGCGGCGCGCCCTTCGACCGCTTCCGCGGCCGCATCACCTTCCCGATCCGCGACGGGCGCGGGCGCTGCATCGCCTTCGGCGGCCGGGCGATGGACCCGAACGCGCGGGCGAAATACCTGAACTCTCCCGAGACGCCGCTCTTCGACAAGGGCCGCAACCTCTACAATATCGGCCCGGCACGGGCGGCGGTGGCCAAGGGCAGGCCGCTGGTGGTGGCCGAGGGCTACATGGACGTGATCGCCCTGGTCCGCGCCGGGTTCGAGGGGGCGGTGGCGCCGCTGGGCACCGCCATCACCGAGGACCAGCTGCGGCTGATGTGGCGCATCTCGCCCGAGCCTGTGATCGCGCTCGATGGCGACGAGGCGGGGCTGCGCGCGGCGATGCGGCTGATCGACCTGGCGCTGCCGATGACCGGGCCGGGGCAGGCGCTGCGCTTTGCCTTCCTGCCGCAGGGGCTGGACCCCGACGACCTGATCCGCGCCCGCGGCGCCGGCGCCATGGCGGCGGTGCTGGACGAGGCGCGGCCGCTGGTCGACCTGCTCTGGCGGCGCGAGACCGAGGGCCGGGTCTTCGACAGCCCCGAACGCCGCGCGGCGCTGGACAAGGCGCTTGGCGAGGCGGTGGCGAAGATCCCCGACAAGGACACCCGCGACCATTACCATGCGGTGCTGCGCAACCTGAAATGGCAGCTCTTCGGCAACCGCCGCCGCGATGCCGCCCCGGCGCGCCCGCCGCGCGAGGGCTGGCAGGGGCAGGCGCGCAATCCGCGCTTCCAGCCCGTCGCGCCGGCGGCGCCGACGCGCGCCTCGCGCCTGTCCTCGCCCGAAGCCGGCGAGCACGAGGCGGAACGGCTGATCGAGGCCATGGTGCTGGCGATCTGCGCCACCCATCCCGGCCTGATCGCCCCGGTCGAATCGCGGCTGGAACGGCTGGAGCCGCAGGATGCCGACCGGGCGGCGCTGATCCACGACCTGCTTTCCGGCACCCAGTCGCAGGCGGGGCAGCGCGCCCTTGAAAGCATCATGGCCGACCCCCATGTGAGGGCGGCTCCGGCCATCCTGCGTCCGCATGACGGCGATGCCGCGGCGGGCATCCTGGCCAACGCCCTTGACCGGATCGAGGCCCGCCGTGCCGCGCGCGAGGAAATCGCCCGCGCCGAGGCCGAGATCGAGGGGCTGGCGGATGAGGGGCTGACCTGGCGCATGGCGCAATCCGCCCGCGCCCGGCAGCAGGCCGATCACCCGTCGCTGGCCGATCTGTCGGATCTGGGCGAGGACAGCGACAGCTACAGGGCCATCCTGGACGCGGCCCTGAAGAACGAGATCTGGCGCAAGCCGCGCCGCTGACAGGCGCGAATCGCCGGCGCCGAATCACCTTGGCCGGGGCCGGGCCGCGGGCTTTGAATCCCCCCGCGATTCGGATAGAACCGGCCGATAGCCGATCCCGATTCGCTGATTCGCGAATCACCGCTTCAAGGGAGCCAGCATGGCAGCCAACGACGACGACCAGAAGCCCGACACCAAGGACGACGATCATTCGCTGGACATGTCGCAGGCTGCGGTCAAGCGCATGATCGCCGAAGGGCGTGAGCGCGGCTTCATCACCTACGACCAGCTCAATGCCGTCCTGCCGCCCGAACAGGTCAGCTCGGACCAGATCGAGGACGTGATGTCCATGCTGTCCGAAATGGACATCCGCGTGGTCGAGACCGACGAGGAGGCCGAGGAGGCCGAGCAGGGCGGCGAGCTGGCCACCACCGGCTCGGGCTCGCGCGAGATCGCCGTCGCCACCGCCGAGACCGAGAAGCTGGACCGCACCGACGACCCGGTGCGCATGTATCTGCGCGAGATGGGTTCGGTCGAGCTTCTGTCGCGCGAGGGCGAGATCGCCATCGCCAAGCGCATCGAGGCCGGCCGCAACACCATGATCGCCGGGCTTTGCGAAAGCCCGCTGACCTTCAAGGCCATCACCATGTGGCGCCAGGAGCTTCTGGACGAGGACATCCTGCTGCGCGACGTGATCGACCTCGAAACCACCTTCGGCCGCTCGATGGACGAGGAGGGCGAGGAAGAGGAGGTGCTGCCGACCGACACCCGCCCGGCCGCCAATTCCGGCGGCGCGCCCCGCGAAGAGGAAGAACTGGACGCCGACGGCAATCCGATGGGCCGGGGCGAGGATGACGAGGATGACGACGACGGCCAGAACCTGTCGCTGGCCGCGATGGAAGCCTCGCTGAAGCCCAAGGTGCTGGAGACGCTGGAGGCGATCGCCCGGGGCTACGAAGAGCTGGCGCATATGCAGGACAACCGCATGTCCGCCACGCTGAACGAGGACGGCACCTTCTCGGCCGCGCAGGAGAACGCCTATCAGGAACTGCGCTCGCGCATTGTGGCGCTGGTGAACGAGCTGCACCTGCACAACAACCGCATCGAGGCGCTGGTCGATCAGATCTACGGCATCAACCGCCGCATCGTCACCATCGATTCCAACATGGTGAAGCTGGCCGATGCCGCCCGCATCAACCGCCGCGAATTCATCGACGCCTATCGCGGCAGCGAGCTCGACCCGACCTGGGTCGACCGGATGATGGAGCACAAGGGCCGCGGCTGGCAGGCGCTGTTCGAAAAGTCCCGCAGCCAGGTGGAAAACCTGCGCGCCGAGATGGCCATGGTCGGCCAGCATGTCGGCGTCGATATCGAGGAATTCCGCCGCATCGTCAGCCAGGTCCAGCGCGGCGAGAAGGAATCGCGCCAGGCCAAGAAGGAAATGGTCGAGGCGAACCTGCGGCTGGTGATCTCGATCGCCAAGAAATACACGAACAGGGGCCTGCAATTCCTTGATCTTATTCAGGAAGGCAATATCGGCCTGATGAAGGCCGTGGACAAGTTCGAGTATCGCCGCGGCTACAAGTTCTCGACCTATGCCACCTGGTGGATCCGCCAGGCGATCACGCGCAGCATCGCCGACCAGGCCCGCACCATCCGCATCCCGGTGCACATGATCGAGACGATCAACAAGCTGGTGCGCACCGGCCGCCAGATGCTGCACGAGATCGGTCGCGAACCCACGCCCGAGGAACTGGCCGAAAAGCTGCAGATGCCGCTGGAAAAGGTCCGCAAGGTGATGAAGATCGCCAAGGAGCCGATCTCGCTCGAAACCCCCATCGGGGACGAGGAGGACAGCCAACTCGGCGATTTCATCGAGGACAAGAACGCCGTCTTGCCGCTGGACAGCGCCATTCAGGAGAACCTGAAGGAGACCACCACGCGGGTGCTGGCATCGCTGACGCCGCGCGAGGAGCGGGTGCTGCGCATGCGCTTCGGCATCGGCATGAACACCGACCACACGCTGGAAGAAGTCGGCCAGCAGTTCAGCGTCACGCGCGAACGTATCCGCCAGATCGAGGCCAAGGCGCTGCGCAAGCTCAAGCATCCCAGCCGGTCGCGCAAGCTGCGGTCGTTCCTGGACCAGTAATCGCCGGGATCAGGGAAAAGGCCGCGCCCTCGGGGCGCGGACTTTTCATGTCGGGCTCAGCCGTGCTTCTCGATCCAGTCCGCGAAGGAATCGACGAAGCCTTGCAGGAATTTTGCGGTCTTTTCGTCGGTGACGCTGCCATCGGCGCCGTAGGCATCGGCGTTCCACTGGATATAGGCCTCGGGCATGCTCATCATCACCGTGCCGACATGGAGCAGGTCGTTCTTCAGCCGCGCCTGCGCCAGCGCCGCGCCGATCACCCCGGGCGAGGTGCCAGTCACGGCCGCGGGCTTGCCCTTCCACGAGTTCTGGCCATAGGGCCGGGTGCCCCAATCGATGGCGTTCTTGATCACGCCGGGATAGCTGCGGTTGTATTCCGGCGTGATCGCCAGCACCGCGTCGGAATGCTCGACACGGTCCTTGAGCCGCAGCACCGATTCGGGCGGCTCGGCCCAGAGATCCTCGTCGTAATGCGGCAGATCGCCGATATGCAGCAGGTGGAACTGCAACCGACCCTCCGCCAGTTTCTGCAATGCCTTCATCAGCCTGTGGTTGAGCGATTCCTTGCGGAGCGAGCCCACCATGACGGCGACGGTCTTGACCATGCCGGTTCTCCTCTTGCGGTTTTCCGGCGCAGGCTAGGGGCGCGATCCGGGCAAGGAAAGAGGGCGGCGCGCTTGCATTCTGGGGGGAAAAGGTGAACAGTGACGGCCAAGCGGCGCATGACCGCGGACCGGAAAGGCGCAAGGGCCGATGGGCGAGGCGGAAAACATGCAGGCATGGTTGGCGGATGCGGGCAATCTGCGATTGTTGCTGATCGCGGCGCTGGCGGCCTTGGCCTGCTGCCTTGTTGCGCTGTGGCGAACGCGGCGTTCGGCAGAAGCGGCCGCCACGCTCGCCCGGGGGCGCGAGGCCGAATTGCAGGCGCGTCTTGAGGCCGAGGCGGCCGAGCTGCACGGCCAGCGGCTTGCCGTCGGCCGGCTGGAGACGCGGGCGGAATCGCAGGCGCTGCGTTTGCAGGAGCTGATCGAGGAGCGCGACGGGCTGACCGATGCGCTGCATCGCGAACGCCAGCAGGTCTCGCGCCTCGAACGCGAGCTGGCCGAGACCCGGCTCGCAGCACAGAAGGACCGCGAGGCGGCCGAGCGCGACATCGCCACCCTGCGCGAGCTGCGCGAGGAGATGACCGGACAGTTCCGCCTGCTGGCCAACGAGACGCTGAAATCCCAGGGCAGCGAGATGCAGAAGGCGCATGGCGAGCAGCTTTCGGCGCTGCTGACCCCGTTCCGCGATCAGGTGCACCGCTTCCAGACCGAGCTGCAGGCCCGCAACAAGGCCACCGACGAGGAGCGCGCCCGGCTGCGCGAGCAGATCGAATACCTGCACAAGCGGTCCGAGGACATCTCGCGCGAGGCGGTGGCGCTGACCCGGGCGCTGAAGGGCGACAGCCAGAAGCGCGGCGCCTGGGGCGAGATGATCCTGGAACGCATCCTGGAGGATTCCGGCCTGATCGCCGGCACGCATTACGACACGCAGTCGAGCCATCGCGACGCCGACGGCAAGCTGTGGCGGCCCGACGTGATCGTGAAGATGCCGCAGAAGAAGCTTCTGGTGATCGACAGCAAGGTCTCGCTGAACGCCTATGAAGAGGCGGTGAATGCCGAGGACATGCCGACCCGCGACGCCGCGCTGCGCCGGCATGTCGCCTCGGTCCGCGCCCATGTCGCCGGGCTGGCGGCCAAGGGCTATCAGGCGATCGACGAGGGCTCGGTCGATTACGTGCTGATGTTCATTCCCGTCGAAGGCGCGTTTTCCGAGGCGCTGCGCGTCGATCCCGACCTGGCGCGGCATGCGATGGAGAACCGGGTGGGGCTGGCGACGCCGACCACGCTGATGCTGACGCTGCGCACCGTCGACCACATCTGGACGGTCGAGCGGCGCGAATCGAACGCCATGCAGATCGCCGCCCGCGCCGGCCAGCTTTACGACAAGCTGCACGGCTTCGTCTCGGCCGTCGAGGATGTCGGCACCGCGCTGGAGCGGGCGCAGAAAAGCCATGCCACCGCCATGGACCGGCTGACGCGCGGCCCGGGCAATGTGATCCGCCAGGCCGAGATGCTGCGCGAACTGGGCGCGCGCACGCAGAAGCGCATCGGCCTGGACCATGACGGCGCCGCGCTGCTGGAAGCGCCCGGCGAGGCGGCGGAATGAATAGAAAGGACAAAAGAATGCAAACTGCGGACTGGGCACCGTGGCGGAAAGACGAGCGTGCATATAGAGACGGCGGCTTGCTGGAAAGGTTCGGTTGCAGCTTGCAGAGTTGGTGGCCGGCGATCATTGCCCCGTTTGTCATGTGCGGCTTTGCCCTCAACGGCTTTTCGGGATCTCCGCCCGGTTCGGGGCAAGGGGCGTTTTACATACGGCTGTTCGTATTTGGCGGATTGCTGATCTTTTCTGCGATTGGCACTGGCTGGCTGATGGCGGTGTCGGCATCATTGCCGCCGCGCTGGTGCTCATGGCGAAACTGGCGTGGCTGGATCATAACGCCGCCGCTGGTGGCGGTGGTCATCGCATGGGCTTTGGTGGTGGGTGAAACCTTCGACAGCTTTTCTAGGATGGTGGAGGCTACGGTTTTTCTGCTGAAGACCTCACCAATTCCGAACCTGTAATAGAATGCAGCATGTCTTCGCCATCCAGACCCGCGGCCCGGCCTGCCACGACTTCACTGCCGAGGTCACCGGCTGGCTGCGCGGCATCGGCGCGGTGGACGGGGTGGTGACGCTGTTCGTGCGCCATACCTCCTGCTCGCTGCTGGTGCAGGAAAACGCCGACCCGGATGTGCAGCGCGATCTTCTGGCCTGGCTCGACCGCATCGCGCCTCCGGCCGATCATCCCGCGATGCATTACCTGACGCATCGGGCCGAGGGGCCGGACGACATGCCGGCGCATCTCAAGGCGGCGATCCTGCCGGTCAGCCTGCAGATCCCGGTCGCGCATGGCCGGATGGAACTGGGCAGCTGGCAGGGCATCTATCTGGTCGAGCATCGGGCACGCCCGCATCGCCGCGAGGTGGCGGCGCATTTCCAGGCGGCCTGAGGCCGGCTCGCCGCGCCGCAGGAAAACCCTTTTCCTCGCGGCGCGGATATGGAAACCTGCCACCCCAAGCGACAGGGATTCACAGGGCGGGGCATGGCGTCAGGAAACCGATCTCAGACGGCTCAGGGCCTGACTCTGATCGCGCCGCCGCTGGCCTATGCCGTGCTGGTGCTGGCGGCGCCCTTGCTGACCATCCTGGCCTATTCCTTCTTCAAGGACGGCTATCTGACGGTGATCCGCGAATTCACGCTGGAGAACTACCGCGCCGTCTGGGCCGATCCGATCTTTCACCGCATCATGCTGCGCTCGCTGGTGGTGGCGGCGCTGGTCACGCTGGCGACGGTGGTGCTGGCCTTTCCGGTGGCCTATTTCCTGTCCTTCGCCGTCGCGCCGCAGAAAAAGGCCATGTGGCTGTTTCTGATCACCATCCCGTTCTGGACCAGCTACCTGATCCGGGTTTTCCTGTGGAAGGTGATCCTGGGCTATAACGGCGTCATCAATTCTGGCCTCAAGACGCTGGGCATCATCGAGCAGCCGCTGACCTTCATCCTCTACAACGTGAATTCGATGGTCATCACGCTGGCCCATGCCTATGCGCCCTTCGCCATCCTGCCGATCTTCATCGCGCTGGAAAAGATCGACCGCTCGCTTCTGGAGGCCGGGCGCGACCTGGGCGAAAGCCGGGCCATGACCTTCTGGCGCGTCACCCTGCCGCTGGCCATGCCCGGCGTGGTGGCGGCGGCGCTGATCGTCTTCATCCCGACCATCGGCGATTATGTCACCCCGGCGCTGATCGGCGGCGGCAAGATCCCGATGATCGCCAATATGATCCAGGCGCAGATGCTCGACCTCGACAACCGGCCGATGGGCTCGGCGCTGGCGGTGACCGCCATGCTGATCGTGGCGGTCATCAGCCTGGTCTTCATCGCCCTGAACCGCCGCTTCCTGAAGGTGCGGCAATGAAGGGCGGGGGGCTGCGCGCCTATGCGCTGATCTATCTGCTGTTCCTTTACGCGCCGATCCTGCTTCTGCCGATCTTTGCTTTCAATTCCGGCACGATCATCGCCTTTCCGCTGCGGGGCTTCACCACGGAATGGTTCGCGCAGATGTGGGGCAACGCCTCGCTGCGCCGGGCGCTGACCAATTCGCTGACCATCGCCGTCAGCGCCTCGATCCTGGCGACCTGCCTTGGCATCTTCGCCGCGCGCGCCTCGACCCGGTTCGAGTTTCCGGGCAAGGGGCCGATCATGGGGCTGATCATGCTGCCCCTGGTGCTGCCCGAGATCATCGTCTCGATCTCGCTTCTGGTGGTGCTCTTGTCGCTGGGGGTCAAGCTCAGCATCCTGACGGTGATCATCGGCCATACGCTGATCTGCATGCCCTATGCGATGGTGATCCTGTCCACCGCCTTCAACTCGCTCGACCGGTCGCTGGAGGAGGCGGCCTATGACCTGGGCGAGACGCGGATCAGCGCCTTCCGGCTGGTGATCCTGCCGCTGGTCATGCCGGGCATCATCTCGTCGCTGCTGATGAGCTTCACCATCAGCCTGGACGAATTCATCATCGCCTTCTTCCTGGCCGGGAACGAGCCGACGCTGCCCACCTATATCTTCAGCCAGCTGCGCTTTCCCAAGCAGATCCCGATGATCATGGCGCTGGGGACGGTGCTGGTGGTCATGTCGATCCTGCTTCTGACCGTCGCCGAATATTTCCGCCGCCGCGGCATCGCGAAAACCGGCGCCAAGGATACCGGAGGTTTCCTGTGACGACCCAAAACCCGGGCCCGAAAACCACCGCCGCCCATCGCGCCGCCATGGCCGGCGCGAAGCCGATGATCGAGATCCGCGAGGTGCAGAAGCATTACGGGGATTATCACGCCCTGCGCGGCATCGACCTGACCATCCGGGCGGGCGAGTTCTTTTCGCTGCTGGGCCCCTCGGGCTGCGGCAAGACCACTCTTCTGCGCACCATCGCCGGGTTCGAGGATATCTCCTCGGGCGTGGTGTTGATCGACGGGCAGGACATGCAGGACGTGCCGGCGAACCGGCGGCCGACGAACATGGTGTTCCAGTCCTATGCCATCTTCCCGCATCTGACCGTGGCCGAGAATGTCGGCTTCGGGCTACGCCGCGATCCGCGCCCGCGCGCCGAGAAGGCGGCGGCGGTCGAACAGGCGCTGGAGATGGTGGGCCTGAAAGGCTATGGCGCCCGCGCCAGCCATGCGCTGTCCGGTGGGCAGCGCCAGCGGGTGGCGCTGGCCCGGGCGCTGATCCTGAAGCCCAAGGTGCTGCTGCTCGATGAGCCGCTTTCGGCGCTGGACCGCAAGATGCGCGAGCAGATGCAGGTCGAGCTGATCAAGCTGCAGCGCCAGGTCGGCATCACCTTCGTCCTGGTCACCCATGACCAGGAAGAGGCGCTGGTCATGTCCGACCGCATCGCGGTGATGTTCGAGGGCCAGATCGCCCAGCTCGACGGGCCCGAGGCGCTTTATGCCCGCCCCACCAGCCGCCGGGTGGCGAATTTCATCGGCGTGATGAACTTCCTGCCGGCGCGGGTGCTGGGCGAGACCGGCGAGGCCGTGCAGATCGAGGCGCCCGGCCTGGGCCGCGTCGATATTCCCATGGCCAATGTCAGCCGCGCCGATCCGGGCGACGACGGCCCCTCGATCGGCTTCCGGCCCGAGGCGGTCTCGCTGGTGGCGTCCGGCGCGCAGGGCACGAACCGGGTGGCCGAAGGGGTGATCGACGAGGTCGTCTATTACGGCGACATGACCTATTACGACGTGCGGCTGGACGGCTCGGGCTCGTTCGACGGCCAGGCCCGCCCGGTGCGCATCGCCATGCGCAACGTCTTCGGCCGCGAGGTGCAGGATGTCGGCACCCGCGCGAATGTGAGCTGGTCTCCGGGCTCGCTGGTGCTTTTCCGCTGATCCGGCGGGAAGGCGGCCGCGGCATTCCGCCGACCCGGTTTGCGGCTCCGGCTGGGGCGTGCCACAGTCCCGGCACACGCAACAGACGGAGATCGAGATGATCGCACGTTTCGCAATTCTGCCCGCCCTGGCCCTTGGCCTGACCGCAGGCGTCGCCCTGGCGCAAGAAGCGCCTGCCCCGGCCGATCCCGCCGCCCCGGCGACGACCGAGGCGCCGGCCGCCGTGCCCGCGCAGGACGATGGCGCCGCCTATGAAAGCGCGCGCAACCAGCTGGGCGTCCTGGGCTATTGCCAGGAGAAGGGCCATATCGACGGCAAGGCGGTCGAGATCCAGACCAAGCTTCTGGCGATGATCCCGGCGGGCGACGCGGCCCGGGGCGATGCGGCCGAAGCCAAGGGCAAGGAAGGCACCGTCGCGGCCATGGGCGTCGAGCGCACGCTGGCCGATGCCGCGGCCGAGCAGAACACCACCGAAGAGGCGCTGTGCCAGCAGATGGAGGCGCTGCTGCAGCAGCTGGCCTCGCAGGTTCCGGCCTGACGCCTGGCTTTCGGCGGGGGCCAGTCGCTCGGCCCTTGCCTCTGGCCGGTTCCCTTGCCCTTGCGGGAAAGGGAGCCGGCCGTTTTCGTCACAAGGGCGGCAGCGCGGCCTGGACCTTCTTCGGCAGCTTGCCGCGCACCAGCCGGTAGGAATGGCGGATGCGGTGCGCCAGCTCGTCCGGGGCCGAATCGAGCGGCAGGGCGACCCAGCTGCGATGCAGATAGGCCGCGCGCTCGGCCACGCCGGTCTCGATCAGGAATTCGGCCATCTCGACGCTGTCGGTCTTGACCGAGACATGGGTGCCGACGGTGCCGGTCACCGCGAAGGTCTTGCCGCCGATCTTCCAGCAATCATGGCCGCCGCCCCAGGGATCCGACCATTCGGACCCGGGCTGCGCGGCGCAGATCTCGTTGACCAGTTCGCGGCTCATGGCCCGAGTTTTGCAGCCTCTCTTGGCATAGGCAAGACAATGCGTTATGGCAGGCGCATGAAGGCAGGAACCGCCACCATCCGCTGCATCATTACCGGCTGAAATTTCAGGCGGGCGGTTCACGGTGACCAGTTGACGCCCGCAAAGGGGAAGTCATGGTCGAGATCAGGCTGACGAATACCAGGACGCGGCGGAAAGAGACGTTCCGGCCCATCGACCCGCAAAACGTGCGGCTCTATCTCTGCGGGCCGACGGTCTATGACCGGGCGCATCTGGGCAATGCCCGGCCGGTGGTGGTGATCGACGTGCTGGTGCGGCTGCTGCGCCATGCCTACGGCGCGGATCATGTCACCTATGTGCGCAACTTCACCGACGTCGACGACAAGATCAACGCCGCTGCCCTGGCCCGCAAGGAGGCCGGCGCCCCCGGCACGCTGGAGGCGCTGATCCGCGAGCGCACGCAGGAAACCATCGGCTGGTATCATGCCGACATGGATGCGCTGGGGGCGGAGCGTCCGGATCACGAGCCCCGCGCCACCGATTACATCGCCCAGATGATCGCCATGATCGAGACCTTGATCGCCGGCGGCCATGCCTATGCGCGCGACGGCCATGTGCTGTTCCGGGTGCGCAGCTTTGCCGATTACGGCCAGCTCTCGGGGCGTTCGGTCGACGACATGATCGCCGGCGCCCGGGTCGAGGTCGCGCCCTTCAAGGAAGACCCGATGGATTTCGTGCTGTGGAAGCCCTCGGACGACGAACTGCCGGGCTGGGACAGCCCCTGGGGCCGGGGCCGCCCGGGCTGGCATATCGAATGCTCGGCCATGTCCTACGAGCTGCTGGGCGAAAGCTTCGACATCCATGCCGGCGGCATCGACCTGCAATTCCCCCATCACGAGAACGAGATCGCGCAAAGCTGCTGCGCCCATCCGCACGGGGATTTCGCCCGCGTCTGGCTGCATAACGAGATGCTGCAGGTCGAGGGCAAGAAGATGTCCAAGTCCCTGGGCAATTTCTTCACCGTCCGCGATTTGCTGGATCAGGGCATCCTGGGCGAGGTGATCCGCTTCGTGCTGCTGTCCACGCATTACCGCAAGCCGATGGACTGGACGGCCGAGAAGGCGCGCGAAGCCGAGGCGGTGCTGCGCAAGTGGCGCGGGCTTGTCGCGGGGATCGACCCCGCGCCAAGCCCGGCCCCCGCCGTCCTCTCCGCGCTTGCCGACGACCTCAATACCGCGGGGGCGATCGCGGCGCTGCACGAGCTGGCGGGGCAGGGCGACGCGCCCGCGCTGCTTGCCGGCGCCCGGATGTTGGGGCTGCTGACCGAGGATCTGGGCGGATGGATCGCCGAGGGCCCCAACCTGTCGCCCTGGGCCGAGCGCATGACGGCCTTGCGGGCCGAGGCCAAGGCCAGCAAGGATTTCTCGGCCGTCGATGCGCTCAAGCAGCGCCTGCTTTCCGCCGGGGTCGAGGTCCGCATGGGGCCGGCCGGGGTCGAGCTTCTGCCCGGCCCGGATTTCGACGCCGCCAGACTGCCCGAATAACCGCATACCAGCCAGCCGAAGGGGCCGCCCCGATGACGCGCCAGCGCCTTTACCTTTACGACACCACGCTGCGCGACGGGCAGCAGACCCAGGGCGTGCAGTTTTCCGCCGCCGAAAAGGCCGAGATCGCGCAGATGCTGGACCGGTTGGGCGTGGATTACATCGAGGGCGGCTGGCCCGGCGCCAACCCGACCGACAGCGATTTCTTCGCCCAGGCGCCCACGACCCGCGCCACCATGACCGCTTTCGGCATGACCAAGCGGGCGGGACGTTCGGCCGAGAACGACGACGTGCTGGCAGCGGTCTTGAACGCCGGCACCCGTGCGGTCTGCCTGGTCGGCAAGACCCATCCCTTCCATGTCCGCGAGGCGCTGGGGATCTCGCTGGAGGAGAACCTCGAAAACATCCGCGCCTCGGTCGCGCATCTGGTGGCGCAAGGGCGCGAGGCGTTGTTCGATGCCGAGCACTTCTTTGACGGCTACGACGAGGACGCGGATTATGCGCTGGCCTGCCTGCATGCGGCGCGGGAGGCGGGCGCGCGCTGGATCGTGCTGTGCGACACCAATGGCGGCAACCTGCCCGAGCGGGTGGGGCAAGTGACCCGTGCGGTGATCGCCGGCGGCATCCCGGGCGAGCGGCTGGGCATCCATTGCCATGACGATACCGGCAATGCCGTGGCCTGCACCCTGGCCGCCGTCGATGCCGGCGCGCGCCAGATCCAGGGCACGCTGAACGGGTTGGGCGAGCGCTGCGGCAATGCCAGCCTGACCAGCATCATCCCGACCCTGCTGCTGAAGGAGCCCTATCGCTCGGCGCTGGAAACCGGGATTTCGGCCGAGGGGCTGGCTGGCCTGACCCGCATCTCGCGCCGGCTGGATGAGATCCTGAACCGCGCGCCCAGCCGCGGCGCGCCCTATGTCGGCAGCTCGGCCTTCGCCCACAAGGCCGGGCTGCATGCCAGCGCCATCCTGAAGAATCCCGCGACCTACGAGCATGTCGATCCGGCTACCGTGGGCAACGAGCGCATCATCCCGATGTCGAACCAGGCCGGGCAGTCGAACCTGCGCGCCCGTCTGGCCGAGGCGGGGATCGAGGTCGGCCGCGACGATCCGGCGCTGGCGCGCATCCTCGATCTGGTCAAGGCGCGCGAGGATGCCGGCTATGCCTATGACGGCGCGCAGGCCAGTTTCGAGCTGCTGGCCCTGGCCGAGCTGGGCCGGATGCAGCATTACTTCTCGGTCGAGCGCTACCGCGTCACCGTCGAGCGGCGCCGGAACGCGCTGGGGAAGCGCATCTCGGTTTCCGAGGCGGTAGTGGTGGTGCAGATCGGCGGCGAGCGCATGCTCTCGGTCAGCGAGAGCATGGATGCCGAGGGGCATGACCGCGGCCCGGTCAACGCGCTGTGGCGGGCGCTGGCCAAGGATCTGGGCCCCTACCAGGCCGCCATCGACGACATGCATCTGGTGGATTTCCGCGTCCGCATCACCGGCGAAGGGGTCGAGGCGACGACGCGGGTCATCATCGACAGCGCCGACGGCCATGGCAACCGCTGGTCCACCGTCGGCGTGTCGCCCAACATCGTCGATGCCAGTTTCGAGGCGCTGGTCGATGCGATCCGCTGGAAGCTGATCCGCGACAGGGTGGCGTCGGCATGAGCCTTGACGACTGCGCCCAGGCATTGCGCGACCACGATCCCGACCGTTTCGGCATCTGCCTGCTGGTGCCGGCCGAGGCGCGCCCGAAGCTCATGTCGCTTTATGCGCTGAACCTGGAACTGGCGCGGGCGCCGCTCGCCTCGGCCGAGCCGCTGATCGCCGAGATGCGGCTGCAATGGTGGATCGAGCGGCTGGAGGAGATCGGCGCCGGCAAGCCGCAAGCGCATGAATTGCTGACGCCGCTGGCCGAAGCCTGGGGGCCGCGCGCTGCCGCCTTCGCCGTGCTGGCCGAAGCCCGCCGCCGGGATGCGGCGCGCGAGCCGCTGGTCGGGCCGGATGCCGTCGCCGGTTATGTGCGGGATACGGCGGTGCCGCTGGCGCAATTCGCGGCCGAGGCCCTGGGCCGGGGTGGCGCCGGGGGCTTCGCGCCCCCGGACCCCCGCGGGATATTTGGGCAAGAAAGAAATGCAGGGCCCGCGGCAAGGGTGGTCGCCGCCCAGGCCGAAGGGGTGGGGCTGGCGCATTGGCTGGCCGCGCTGCCGGCCTTGCAGGGGCTGGGGCTGGGGCTTTGGGATCCCTCGGCCGAGGTGTTGGGGCAGATTGCCGGCCAGGCCCGCGCGAAACTCGCCGAGGCGAAGGCGCAGCGCCGCCATGTGCCGCGCCGGCTGGCACCGGTGCTGTTTGCTGGCGCGGGGACCCGGGCGGTGCTGCAGGCGGCGCCGCGGGGGATCGAGGCGCTGGCCGGCGCCGGGCCTTCGGAATTCCGCCGCCGGCTTGCGCTTGGCGCTTTTGCGCTGACGCATCGCTGGTGGATATGAAAAGGGCGGCCAGCGGGGCCGCCCTTCGTCATTCGGGTGTCGCGGGGCTCAGCCGCGCAGGATGGATTTCCCGGCATATTCGGCGGTGGCGCCGAGCATTTCCTCGATGCGGATCAGCTGGTTGTATTTCGCCAGCCGGTCCGAGCGCGCAAGCGAGCCGGTCTTGATCTGGCCGCAATTCGTCGCCACCGCCAGGTCGGCGATGGTGGCGTCCTCGGTCTCGCCCGAGCGGTGCGACATCACCGAGGTATAGCGCGCGCGGTCGGCCATGCGCACCGCGTCCAGCGTCTCGGTCAGGGTGCCGATCTGGTTGACCTTGACCAGCAGCGAGTTGCCGCAGCCCTTGGCGATGCCTTCGGCCAGCCGCGCCGGGTTGGTCACGAAGAGGTCGTCGCCGACCAGCTGCACCCGGCCGCCCAGCGTGTCGGTCAAGAGCTTCCAGCCGTCCCAGTCGTCCTCGGCGCAGCCGTCCTCGATCGACAGGATCGGGTAGTCGTTGCAGAGCGCCTCAAGGTAGGCGACGTTCTCGGCCGGGCTCAGCGACTTGCCTTCGCCGGCCATCTCGTATTTGCCGCCCTTGAAATATTCGGTCGAGGCGCAGTCCAGCGCCAGCATGATGTCGTCGCCGGGCTGGTAGCCGGCCTTCTCGATGGCTTTGAGGATGAAGTCCAGCGCGTCGCGGGTGCTGGAGAGGTTCGGCGCGAAGCCGCCCTCGTCGCCGACGCCGGTGGCGAGGCCCGCCGAGGACAGCTCCTTCTTAAGCGTATGGAACACTTCCGAGCCCATGCGCACGGCCTCGCGGATGTTCTCCGCCGCCACCGGCATGATCATGAATTCCTGGATGTCGATCGGGTTGTCGGCATGTTCGCCGCCGTTGATGATGTTCATCATCGGCACCGGCAGCACGCGGGCGCCCGCGCCGCCGACATAGCGGTAGAGCGGCTGCGAGCAGGCCTCGGCCGCGGCCTTGGCCACCGCCAGCGACACGCCGAGGATGGCGTTGGCGCCCAGCCGGCCCTTGTTCGGGGTGCCGTCCAGTTCGATCATCATGCGGTCGATGGCGACCTGCTCGGTCGCATCCTCGCCGATCAGGTTCTCGGCGATCTCGCCGTTGACGGCGGCGACGGCCTCCAGCACGCCCTTGCCCAGATAGCGCGCCTTGTCGCCGTCGCGCTTTTCCACCGCCTCATGCGCGCCGGTCGAGGCGCCCGAAGGCACCGCGGCGCGGCCCATGGTGCCGTCTTCCAGCGTCACATCGACCTCGACCGTCGGGTTGCCCCGGCTGTCCAGTATCTCGCGCGCGAATATGTCGATGATGGCCGTCATGTCTGCGTCCCTCTTCCTGACAGGTGTTGGCGGCTGTTTAGCCGACGGGGCCGGGACGGGAAAGCGTCATTCTGTCCCGGCAATCCCATCCTGGCCGGGAATGCGCGAGGTGATGCGCGCCGGGTGATAGCCGCAGGGCACCTCCTCATGCGCGTTGACCGCCAGGTCGGCCCAGACCGGCAGATGGTCAGAGGCCTGCCGCGCGGTCTCGTTGTCGAGGACGCCGCAATCCAGCACCTCGATGCTGCGCGAGACGGCGAAGCGGTCATAGCGCAGGCGCGGGAAGGGCGCGGGCCAGCTGGGGCCCGGGGTGACGACGCGCAGCGCCTCCAGCGCCTCGAGCCCGCGCGAATCGTGCCATTCGTTGAAATCGCCGGTCAGCGCCATCCGGTCGTGGCCGATACGCCGGGCCTGGGCGATGATGCGCGACAGCTGCGCGCGGCGCGACGAGCGGATCAGCCCCAGATGCACCGCCACCACCGTCAGCCCCGGCAGGCGCAGCACCAGCGCGCCGCGCGGTTCGATCCCCGGCAGCGGCAGGCGGCGGATCGCCGCCTTGTCGCGCAGTTCCGGGCGCAACAGGATGGTCTGCCCGTGCCAGCCCAGCGAATTCTCGCCGGTGCCGATGAACGGGGCGGGCACCATGCCGGTGGTCTTTTCGATCAGCTTGCGCGGCAGCGCCTCGGGCCGGGCGCCGAAGCGGAAATCCACCTCTTGCAGGGCGATCACGTCGGCGCCCAGTTCGGCGATGACGGCAAGGTTGCGTTCGGGTGCGTGCGGGCCGGTCATGCCGCGGCACTTGTGCAGGTTGTAGCTGGCCAGTCTCAGTTGGTCGGGGCTTTTCGGCATGGGGCCTTTCGCTGCTGCTCAGGTGCCGCAGAAGGTGCGGCGGACGATCTCCTCGGGCGCCGGGGCCAGCGCATAGGGCTCCCATTCCGGCCGGTCCTCGAAGGGCGCGCGCAGCGCCGCGTCGAGCGCGTGGAAGGGCGCGTAATCGCCCTCGCGTCCGGCGGCGATGGCTTCCTCGATGCGGTGGTTGCGCGGGATGCGGCGCGGATTGGCGCGGGCCATGACCGCTGCGGCGTCCGGCAGGTCGCGGATGCGCGCCTGCCAGCCCTCGGCCCAGGCGTCGAACTGCTGGGGCGCGGCGAATTCCTCGCGCGCGCGGCCATCCGCCAGCCCGGCGAAGCTGCGGGTGAAATCCGCCTCCTCGGCCGCCATCAGCGTCAAGAGCCGCTCGATCAGCGCGCGATCCTCGGGGCGCGGCGCGGCGATGCCCAGCTTGGCGGCGAAGCGTTTCAGCCATTCGGCCTGATAAAGGTCCGGGAAGCTGTGGACGATGCGCGTCGCCTCGGCCACCGCCGCGTCGTCATTGCCCATCAGAGGCACCAGGCAGCTGGCGAATTGCGCCAGGTTCCAGACCGCGATGTTCGGCTGCTCGTTCCAGGCATAGCGGCCATGGGCGTCGATCGAGCTGAATACCTTGTCGGGCCGGTAGCCGTCCATGAAGGCGCAGGGGCCGTAGTCGATGGTCTCGCCCGAGATCGACATGTTGTCGGTGTTCATCACCCCGTGGATGAAGCCGAGCGCCATCCAGCCGGCGATGGTGGCCGCCTGCCGCTCGACCACGCGCTGCAGCAGGTCCGCCGCGCCGGATGCCTCGGGATAGTGCCGGGCGATGACGTGATCGGCCAGCAGCTGCAGCCGCTCACGGTCGCCGCGGGCGGCGTAGAATTCGAAGGTGCCGACGCGGATATGGCTGGAAGCGACGCGGGTCAGCACCGCGCCGGGCAGCAGCGTCTCGCGGATCACCGTCTCGCCGGTAGTGACGGCGGCCAATGCCCGCGTCGTCGGGATGCCGAAGGCCGCCATGAACTCGCTGACCAGGTATTCGCGCAGCACCGGGCCCAGCCAGGCCCGCCCGTCGCCGCGGCGCGAGAAGGGCGTCGGGCCCGCGCCCTTCAGCTGGATGTCGAAGCGCGCGCCGTCCGGCGCCACCACCTCGCCCAGCAGAACCGCGCGCCCGTCGCCCAGCTGCGGCACGAAGCCGCCGAACTGGTGGCCGGCATAGGCCTGGGCGATGGGCTCGGCCCCTTCGGGCAGGTCGTTGCCGGCCAGCATCGCCACCCCTTCGGGTCCGGCGAGCCAATCGGCATCAAGGCCGAGACGCTCGGCCAGCGGCCGGTTCAGCGCCACCAGCTTCGGGTCGCGCACCGGCGTCGGTCGGGTGCGGGTGAAGAAACCTTCCGGCAGTCGGGCATAGCTGTTGTCGAAGTGGATCATCGCGCCCTCCATTCGAACATTATCTAGACCCGATTGCCGGAATGTTAAGGGCGGATCGGGTTCAATGCGTCACGCTGCCCGAGAACAGGTTCACGATGACGACACCCGCGACGATCATGGTCAGCCCGACCACCGCCGCGAAATCCAGCCTCTGGCCAAAGACGAAAAGCCCGATCAGCGACACCAGCACGATCCCCAGCCCGCTCCAGATCGCATAGGCGATGCCCAGCGGCATGGCCCGGAGCGCCAGCGACAGGAAATAGAACGATGCCGCATAGCACAGCCCCATCAGCAGCGTGGGCACCAGCCGGGTGAACTGTTCGCTGCGTTGCAGGAAGGTGGTGCCGACAACCTCCAGGGTGATGGCGGTGAAAAGCGTGGCATAGGTCAGGACCGGCATGGCGTCTCCACAGGTTCGTCGCCGGCCCATCTAGCCAGAGGCACGAGGGAAAGTCACGCCGTCCCGGCCGCGCGCCCTTGAACCGAATGGCCCAAGCGCGTATCCCACCCTCTGCCCCGTTTCCGCCGCAAGGATGCCGCCCCGTGAAATTTCTCGATCTCGCCAAGGTCTATGTCCGCTCGGGCGGCGGGGGCGCGGGCTGCGTGTCCTTCCGCCGCGAGAAATTCATCGAATATGGCGGGCCGGACGGCGGCGACGGCGGCAAGGGCGGCGATGTCTGGGCCGAGGCGGTGGATGGGCTGAACACGCTGATCGACTTCCGCTTCCAGCAGCATTTCTTCGCCAGGTCCGGCGGGCACGGCATGGGCGCGCAGCGCACCGGCGCCAGCGGGGACGATATCGTGCTGCGTGTCCCGGTCGGCACCGAGATCCTCGAGGAGGACCAGGAGACGGTGATCGCCGACCTGACCGAGCCCGGACAGCGCGTGCTGCTGGCCAGGGGCGGAAATGGCGGCTTCGGCAACCTGCATTTCAAAAGCTCGACCAACCGGGCGCCGCGCCACGCCAATCCCGGCCAGCCGGGGGTGGAGCGCACGCTGTGGCTGCGGCTGAAGCTGATCGCCGATGCCGGGCTGGTGGGGCTGCCGAATGCCGGGAAATCGACCTTCCTGTCGGCGGTGTCGAACGCCCGGCCCAAGATCGCCGACTATCCCTTCACCACGCTGCACCCGAACCTGGGCGTGGTCGGCGTGGACGGGCATGAATTCGTCATGGCCGACATCCCCGGCCTGATCGAGGGGGCAAGCGAGGGCAGGGGGCTGGGCGATCAGTTCCTGGGCCATGTCGAGCGTTCGCGCGTGCTTCTGCATCTGGTCGACGGCACCGCCGAGGACGTGGCGCAGGACGCCCGCACCATCCTGACCGAGCTTGCGGCCTATTCCCCGACGCTGGCGGAAAAGCCGCGGGTGACGGCGCTGAACAAGATCGACGCGCTCGACCCCGAGACGCTGGCCGAGCGCAAGGCGGCGCTCGAGGCCGAGATCGGCGGCCCGGTCCTGCTGATGTCCGGCGTCTCGCGCGAAGGCGTGACCGAGGTCCTGCGCGCGCTCTGGGCGCGGATCGCTCCCTCGCGCAAGCCGGCCGAGGATCGGGAAGACAAGCCGTGGCAGCCGTGACGCCGGAACTGGGCCGCGCGCAGCGGCTGGTGGTCAAGATCGGCTCGGCGCTTCTGGTGAACGGCGCGGGGCTGCGCGTCGAATGGCTGCGCGCGCTTTGCGACGACGTGGCCCAGGCGCGGGCGCGGGGCACGGATGTGGTGCTGGTCTCCTCGGGCGCCATCGCACTGGGGCGGCAGGTGCTGGGCCTGTCCGCCGGCCCCCTGCGGGTCGAGCAGTCGCAGGCAGCGGCGGCGGTGGGCCAGATCAAGCTGGCCCGCGCCTATGAGGAGGCGCTGGCCCCGCATGGCGTCAAGACCGCGCAGCTGCTGGTGACGCTGGACGACACCACCGACCGCCGCCGTTACCTCAACAGCCGCGCCACCATGCAGACGCTGCTGGGCCTCGGGGTGGTGCCGATCGTGAACGAGAACGACACCGTGGCCACCGACGAAATCCGCTTCGGCGACAACGACCGGCTGGCGGCGCAGATCGCGGTGACCTGCGGGGCCGACCAGCTCTTGCTGCTGTCGGACGTGGACGGGCTCTACACCGCCAATCCCAAGACCGACCCCTCTGCGCGCCACCTGCCGGTGGTCGAACAGATCACGCCGGAGATCGAGGCCATGGGCGGCGACCCGATCTCGGGCGTCAGCAAGGGCGGCATGAAGACCAAGCTCTTGGCGGCGCGCACGGCGGTGGCCGGCGGCTGCGCCATGGCCATCGCCGAGGGCTCGGTCCTGAACCCGCTCTCGGCCGTCGCGAATGGCGCGCGCGTGACCTGGTTCCTGCCCGATACCGACCCGCAGGCGGCGCGCAAGCGCTGGATCGCGGCGATGAAGCCCAAGGGCGAGATCACCGTCGACGCCGGCGCGGCGCGGGCGCTGGGGCAGGGCAAGTCGCTGCTGCCGGCCGGCGTGGCCGCCGTCTCGGGCCGCTTCGGCCGCGGCGATCCGGTGGTGGTGCAGGACGGCAAGGGCGCGCGTCTGGCCTGCGGCCTCGTGCGCTATTCCTCGACCGAGGCGCGCGCCATCGCCGGCCACCGCAGCGACGAGATCGAGGGCATCCTGGGCTATCCCGGCCGCGCCGCGCTGATCCATCGCGACGACATGGTGGTGTGAGCCCCGTTTTCGCACCAAGCTTGGGCGTCACGGTCGCAGGAGTATTTGGGAAACGGTGAAGGGCATTGGCGCAGCACCGCTTTTCACCGTTTCCCAAATACTCATGCGAGTTTTCAGTCCCGGCGGCGTCGCCCCTCACTCGATCGGGCGCGGCTTGGCGAGCGCGTGGCGGCGCTGGAACAGGCCGCGGATCTGCGACATGCGCACGGCGTTCTGGCCCGGCGCGGGCAGGGCCAGAACTGCGTCCCGCAGCAGCGCGATGCCGTCCTCGCTGCGGCCGGGCAGCGACGCGGCCGGGATCGGGGGGCCGATGGTCACACGGAAGGGCTGGCCCGCCTTGTTCAGCACCTCGTTGAACAGCGTCACGTCGCGCAGTGTCGGGTGGATCGCGTCGAGCAGGTAGAACAGCGCCGAGTTCCGGGCGCGGATGCGCAGCGGGATGATCGGCGCGTCGAACTTCTTCGCAATCATTGCCGCGCTGGCCATCCAGGGCCGCTCGTGCAGCGTCAGGCCGCGGCGCTTGGCCAGCCGGCCCGAGGGGAAGATCAGGCCGATCCGCCCGCGTCCCAGCGCCTCGCGCGTGTAATCCATGGTGGCGCGGGTCTTGGCGTGGCTGCGCTTTTCGACGCGCCATTCCACCGGGGCGATCAGGCTGTCGAATTGCGGCAGGATGCGTAGGATGTCGTGATTGGCATAGACGAACAGGTCGTCGCGCACCGCCGTGATCACCGCGTTCAGCATGATGCCGTCGGCGATGCCGGTCGGGTGGTTCGAGACGATCAGCGCCGGGCCGGTGGCCGGGATATGCTCGAGTCCCTCGACCCGCAGGTCGCGCAGGATCAGCGCGGCAATGCGGCGCATGACCTCGTCCGTCGGCAGGTCGCGGTATTCGGCCGCCAGGTCCAGCGTGCGCGGATAGCGCAGGAGCCACATCAGCGCCCGACGCGCCAGAGCGTGGTGCCTCCGGCCCGAAAAAAGCCAGGGCGCCCGCTCGGCAATCAGCGGATCGAGACGGCGTTTCATGTCCTCGCGGGCATCCATGGGGCCAGTATTGCCGCGCCCGCCGGATACCCGCAAGGGTGGTTCGACCGGGGTCAGGCGCCACCGGCAAGGATGCGCGTAACCATCTCGGAGGTATTGCGCGACAGCCCGGGCATGGCGGCCAGCCGGCCGAGCGCGGCGCGGGCATGGGCCTGCCTGCCGGCGTCGTAGCGCGTCCAGGTCTCGAAGGCCGAGCACAGGCGCGCCGTGGTCTGCGGGTTCACCGGATCGAGCCGCATCAGCCAGTCCACGGTGAAACCGTAGCCCGAACCGTCGGCGGCGTGGAAGGCGGCATGGTTCGCGGTCAGCCCGCCGATCAGGGCGCGGAAGCGGTTGGGGTTCTTCCAGTCGAAATCCGGCCGCGCGGCAAGGTCGCGGGCGCGGGCCACGGCGCGGCCGGGCGCGGCGCGCAGCGGCTGGACCATGAACCACTTGTCCATGACCAGCCGGTTCCCGGCGAATTCCCGCGCAAAGGCGGCAAGCGCCTCGGCATCCCGGCCGGCGGCGATCAGGCATTCCAGCGCCCCCTGCCGCTCGGTCATGTTCGAGGCGGCGCCGAACAGCGCCTCGGCCCGTGCGCCGCCGTCGATGCGCGACAGCAGGCCCAGGCAGGCCAGGCGCAGACTGCGCCGCGCCGCGCCCTCGGCATCGGGCCTGTAAGGGCCGGGGGTCTGCATCGCCTCGTAGAGCCGGGCCAGAGCCGGCTCATGCGTTTGGGCAATGTCGCGGGCCAGCGCCTCGCGCCCGGCATGGATGGCTTCGGGGTCGGGGATCTGGCCGCGGGCGGCGATGGTCGTCGCGATCTCCTCCTCGCCGGGCAGCGCCAGGCAGAGCGCGGCGAAGGCCGGGTCGGCCTCGGCATCGTCCAGCAGCCCGGCGATGGCGCGGCCGAACCCGGTGCCGCCTTCGCCCCCGGCCGCCCGCGCGATCAGCCCGTCCAGTGCCAGGTCGTGGCCGGCCTGCCAGCGCGCGTAGGGGTCGGTGTCATGCGCCAGCAGCAGCGCCTGCTCGTCCGCGGTGATCTCGCGCGCGACCGTTACCGGCGCCGAGAAGCCGCGCAGCAGCGAGACCACCGGCCGCGCGCCCAGCCCGTCGAAATGGAAGCTCTGCCCGGCCTCGGTCATCTCCAGCACCGTGGTCGGCAGCACCTCGTCGCCATTGGGGCCGATCAGGCCGAGCGCGATCGGAATGACCCGCGGCCGCTTTTCCGGCTGGCCGGGGGTGGGCGCGGTCTCCTGGCGGAAATTCAGGGTCAGGCGGCCGTTCTGCCAGTCCTCGGAGAGCGTCAGCCGGGGCGTGCCGGCATCGGTATACCAGTGCTTGAACTGGGTCAGGTCCCGGCCGGTGGCGTCCTCGAAGACCTTGATCCAGTCCTCGATGGTGCAGGCCTGGCCGTCATGGCGATCGAAATACAGGTCGAGCGCCCGGCGATAGCCCTGATCGCCCACCAGCCGCTTGAGCATGCCGATGACCTCGGCGCCCTTTTCATAGACCGTGGCGGTGTAGAAATTGTTGATCTCCTGGTAATGATCGGGGCGCGGCGGATGCGCCAAGGGGCCCGCATCCTCACGGAACTGGCGGGCGCGCAGGGTCTGCACGTCATGGATGCGCTTGACCGCGGCCGAGCGCATGTCGCTGGTGAACTGCTGGTCGCGGAACACCGTCAGCCCTTCCTTCAGGCAAAGCTGGAACCAGTCGCGGCAGGTGATGCGGTTGCCGGTCCAGTTGTGGAAATATTCATGGCCGATCACGCCCTCGATGCGCTCGTAATCGCCGTCGGTCGCGGTCTCGGCACTGGCCAGCACCAGCTTGGAGTTGAAGATATTCAGCCCCTTGTTCTCCATCGCGCCCATGTTGAAATCATCGACGGCGACGATGTTGAACACGTCGAGATCGTATTCGCGCCCGTAGGCCTCTTCGTCCCATTTCATCGAGCGGATCAGCGATTCCATCGCATAGCCGGCGCGGTCCTGGTCGCCGGGGCGCACCCAGACGTTCAGCGCCACCTTGCGGCCCGACATGGTGGTGAAACTGTCCGGGACCGCCACCAGATCGCCCGCGACCAGCGCGAACAGATAGGCGGGCTTCGGCCAGGGATCGTGCCAGACGGCCTGGCCCGGCGCCTGCGAGACCGGGTTGCCGTTCGACAAGAGCACCGGCTTGTCCGAGCGGATGGTGACGCGGAAGGGCGCCATCACGTCCGGGCGGTCGGGATACCAGGTGATGTGGCGGAAACCCTCGGCCTCGCATTGCGTGCAGAACATGCCGCCCGACAGGTAAAGCCCCTCCAGCGCGGTATTCGCCTCGGGGTCGATCTCGACCTCGGCGGCGAAGGTGAAGGCGTCGGGCAGGTCGGCGGCGGGGATCACCAGCCGCTCGCCCGCGACTTGCGCGGGGTCGAGCGGGCGGCCGTCGATCGCCAGCGACAGCGTCCTGAGCCCGGCCCCGTCCAGCACCAGGTCGCCCGCGCCCTTGCGGCGGAAGTCGATCTGCGAGCGCACCCGCGTCGCGCGGGGGGTGAGGTCGAATTCCAGCCGGGTCTCGGCGATCTCGTAGGGATAGGGGCGCCAGTCGGCGAGATATTGCGTGACGGTCATGCGGCACCTTCCGGGCAGGTGAAAAAAATCGACGGCACAGGGGAACTTGTGCGAAACCCAAGTGTTAGACGCAGGATAGCCGGGTCGCAAGCCGGGGTCCGTCCCGGCCGACCAGCAGCAAGCGCCAACCAGAAGAGCGAGGAACAAGCATGGCCCATTACGACCCGAACGATCCGAAACGGACGGAAGGCACCGATCCGCAACGCCCGGCCGCCGCGCCCGAAACCTATGTCGAGCCGGTCGAGCGTCGCGCCTCGCCGCTGCCGCTGATCATCGGCATCCTGCTGGCCCTGGCCATCGCCTATTTCGTGCTGCAGTATTTCATGGGCCGCGACCAGGGCGCGACCACCACCGGCGAGGATGCCGCGGTGACCACCACCGAACCCGTCGACGGCGCCACCACCGAGCCGATCGGCACCACGACCGAGCCCGCCGCCGACGCGGCCTCGGATGCGGCGACCGCCGCCGAGGATGCCGCCGAAGCCGCGGGAGAAGCCGCCAGCGAGGCCGCCACCGCCGCCGAGGATGCCGCAGATGCCGCCGGCACCGCGGTGAACGACGCGGTCGAGGACGCCACCAGCGCGGCCGGCGAAGCCGCCCAGGACGCCGCCGAAGCCGCGGGCGAGGCCGCGACCTCTGCACAGGAAGCCGCCGAGAGCGCCGCCGAGGCGACGGGTGAGGCGATGCAGGACGCCGGCGAGGCGCTGGACGACGCCATCACCGTGGAAGAGCCGGAGACCACCACGCCTCCGGCCGGTGAAACCACCACCACCACGCCGCCGCCGGCCAACAACTGATCGCCCCTTGGGGCTGCACGCCGCCGTCCGGTCCTCCGGGCGGCGGATTTTCAATTTATCCGCAAGAGTGAATTGCGGAATGCTTGAGGATCGGGCCGGTTGAAACGGGCGGCCGTTTGGCATACCACGGTGCACCAAGCCAGCCGGACATTTGAAGCAAGGGGAAATGCCATGGGTCGCGTGGAAAAGGCAGGATTGCGGGTCGACGAGAGGCTTGCCGCCTTCATCAACGAACGTGCGCTGCCCGGCAGCGGCGTCGAGCCGCGCCGTTTCTGGGAAGGGCTCTCGACTCTGATCCATGAGTTCGGCCCCCGCAACCGGGCGCTGCTGGACAAGCGCGACGAGCTGCAATCGGCCATCGACGCCTGGCATATCGCCCATCGCGCCGAGCCGAAGGATGCCGGCGCATACCGCGATTTCCTGACCGAGATCGGCTATCTGGTCCCGGAGGGCGAGGATTTCCAGATCGAGACCCCCGAGACCGATCCGGAATTCTCCAGCATCGCGGGGCCGCAACTGGTGGTGCCGATCACCAATGCGCGCTACGCGCTGAACGCCGCCAATGCCCGCTGGGGCAGCCTTTATGACGCCCTTTACGGCACCGATGCCCTGGGCGACCTGCCGCAGGGCAAGGGCTATGACGCCGCGCGCGGCGCCCGCGTGATCGCCTGGGGCCGCGACTTCCTCGACACGGCCGCGCCGCTCGCCGAGGGCTCCTGGGCCGCGGTCGAGGCTTTGTCGGTCAAGGACGGCGCGCTGGTCCCGGCGCTGCGCGAAGGGGCCAAGTTCGCCGGCCATCGCGGCGACGGCGCCAATCCGACCGACATCTTCCTGAAGAACCACGGGCTGCTGATCCGCATCGTCCTCGATCCGTCCACCCCGGTCGGCGGGCAGGACAAGGCCGGCATCGCGGACATCGTGATCGAATCGGCGCTGTCGGCGATCATGGATTGCGAGGATTCCGTCGCCTGCGTCGACGGCGCGGACAAGGCGCTGGCCTATGCCAACTGGCTGGGCCTGATGGACGGCACCCTGGCCGAAGAGGTCGAGAAGGGCGGCAAGACCTTCACCCGCCGCCTGAACCCGGACGTGACCTTCACCGCGCCCGACGGCTCGGAGGTCACCGCCAAGGGCCGGGCGCTGATGCTGGTGCGCAATGTCGGCCACCTGATGACCACCCCGGCCGTGCTGGACCGCGAGGGCAACGAGATCTTCGAGGGTCTGCTGGACGCCATGGTCACCACGCTTTGCGCCAAGCGCGACCTGGACCGCGAGGGGCCGAAGAACTCGGTCACGCAGTCGATCTATGTGGTCAAGCCCAAGATGCACGGGCCGGAGGAAGTCGCCTTCGCCTCCGAGACCTTCGATTTCGTCGAGGAGGTGCTGGGCCTGCCGCGCCACACCGTCAAGCTGGGCATCATGGACGAGGAACGCCGCACCTCGGCCAATCTCAAGGAATGCATCCGTGCCGCGAAGCACCGGGTGGCCTTCATCAATACCGGCTTCCTCGACCGCACCGGGGACGAGATCCACACCTCGATGGAGGCGGGCGCCATGCTCGCCAAGGGCGAGATGAAGACCCAGCCCTGGATTTCCGCCTATGAGGACCGCAACGTCGATATCGGCCTGGCCTGCGGGCTGGCCGGCAAGGCGCAGATCGGCAAGGGCATGTGGGCGATCCCGGACCGCATGGCCGAGATGCTCGAGCAGAAGATCGCCCATCCCATGGCCGGCGCCAACACCGCCTGGGTGCCCAGCCCGACCGCCGCGACCCTGCACGCGACGCATTACCACAAGGTCGACGTCTTCGCCCGCCAGGCGCAGATCGCGGCCCTGCGCCGGCCCGCGCGGCTGGACGACCTGCTGACCATCCCCCTGGCCGGCGGCCGCAACTACAGCGAGGAGGAGATCGCCCGCGAACTCGAGAACAATTGCCAGGGCATCCTTGGCTATGTGGTGCGCTGGATCGACCAGGGGGTCGGCTGCTCGAAGGTGCCGGACATCAACGACGTGGGCCTGATGGAGGACCGCGCCACGCTGCGCATCTCGGCCCAGTCGCTGGCGAACTGGCTGCATCACGGCATCGTCACCGACCGGCAGGTCATGGATGCCTTCCGCAAGATGGCCGCGGTGGTGGATCGCCAGAACGCCGGCGACCCGGCCTATCTGCCCATGGCGCCCGGCTATGACGGCGTGGCCTTCCAGGCGGCCTGCGACCTGGTCTTCTTGGGCCGCATGCAACCCTCGGGCTATACCGAGCCGGTGCTGCATGCCCGCCGCCTGCAGGCCAAGGCCGAGCGGGCGCAGCAGGCCGCGTGATCGTCGCGCGGCTGGCCGCCCTGCCGCCGGTCTGGCTGGCGCTTTTCGCGCTGGCCGGGGCGGGGGCGGGATGGCTGATCCCGCTGCCCCTGCCCGGAGGGCTGCGCGGGGCGGGTCTGGTCCTGATCGGTGCCGCGCTGGCGCTGATGCTCTGGGCGGCGCTGACCATGGCGCGGGCCCGCACCACCGTCATGCCCGGCCGCCAGCCCGAGGTGCTGGTGACCGGCGGACCGTTCCGCTTCTCGCGCAATCCGATCTATCTGGGCGACGTGATTCTGCTGGCCGGGCTGATGCTGGCGCTGGCGGCGCCCGCGGGGCTGGTGGTGGTGCCGGCCTTTGCCCTGTTCCTGCAGCGCCGCTTCATCCTGCGCGAAGAGGCGGTGATCGCCGCGGCTTTCGGTTCCGCCTATGACCGCTATAGGATGCAGGTCAGGCGCTGGATCTAGGGAGGTCATCATGGAACGCTCGCGCATCAACCGCATCATGGCCGAGGCGGCCGAGCTGATCGGCAAGGCAGGCTTCCACCTGCCGCCCTTCGCGCATTGGAGCCCCGAGGAGTTCCGCGCCCGCGCCACCCCCGCCATCCGCGAGGGCCGGCTGGGCTGGGACATCACCGATTACGGCCAGGGCGATTTCGACCGGCTCGGTCTGTTTCTTTTTACCCTGCGCAATGGCCGGCTGGCCGACCTGCAGGCCGGGCGGGGCATGGTCTATGCCGAAAAGCTGCTGATTTCGCAGGAAAACCAGATCAGCCCGATGCATACCCATGTCATCAAGACCGAGGATATCATCAACCGCTGGGGCGCCACCCTGGCCATCCGGCTCTGCGGTTCGGACGCGCAGGGCCGCATGGACCGCAATGCGCCTTGCCGGGTCGATTGCGACGGCATCCCGCGCGAGGTGGCGGCGGGCGGAGTGCTGCGGCTGGGGCCGGGCGAATCCGTGACCCTGCGGCCCGGGGACTGGCATGAATTCTGGGCCGAGGGCGGGCCGGTGCTGATCGGCGAGGTCTCGACGGTAAACGACGATCTGACCGACAATATCTTCGCGGCACCCATCGGCAGGTTCGCGAATGTCGTCGAGGACGAGGCGCCGCTGCACCTTCTGGTCAGCGATTACGATTCTGACGTGACGTAACATTTCCGGATCGCTCCCGCCGTCACGCCCTTGTGAAAGATTATTGCGCTCTGCTATGGGGGACGTTGGAAGTCGCTAACAGGGGAGATCGCCTGGTGAAGATCGGCGGATTGAGAGAGCGTTTTGGGGGTGAGGCGCGTGTTGCGGTGACTCCGTCCTCTGCGGCGCATCTGCAGAAGCTTGGGCATGAGGTTT